>VBOM01000363.1 GCA_005877535.1 Nitrospirota bacterium
CCATGTCCCGTCTAGACTTATCAAATAGATCCATAAGGCACCTCCTAATCTATGGTGCGGAAGCGGGCTTCCTGCAATTCAGTAAACCACCAGTTCCGTTCTCGATGTAGTACGCCGGGAAAACCCTTGACGTTATAATATCAGTTCTTCGTTAATTGTACCTCGACCGGACTTTCATTTTCATCCATCACTGGAAGAAAAATGAGGACAGGTTACTTTGTTGCTAGCCTTACGGGGCCGCCCGCGAGCGAGAATAAAATGGTGTCCAGCATAATTCTTCTTCTCTCTTGTAGCTGCCCTCGTCGACCAAGAAATCGTCGACGACCTCGAGGCGGCGCTCGAACAATTCCGGCTGATTGCGAATGATCTTAGGCGAGGCCTTAGAGAACGGAAGTATGAGCGAATCTTTTCAAGGGAAAGTCTAGGGGATGAACATCCGATTCTACCTTGACCCGGAGACCGGCTCGCCGCACATTTATGGTCATGCGGTGGATGAGGATGAGGTTGAAGAGGTGTTAAGAACCCCAGGAGAGGATCGGCCAGGGCGCGAGGGATCGAGAGTCGCTATCGGCCAAACGCGAGCAGGTCGCCACTTGCGGGTGATCTATGTCCCAGACAAAAAACCTGGTAGTATCTTTGTCATCACAGCCTATCAATTAACCGGCAAGCCCCTCTTGGCCTACCGGCGACGACGGAGAAAACAGCGATGACCACACAGAGTAACTTCCCTCCGGGTTGGGATGAAGCCAGAGTCCGTCGCGTGTTGGCGCATTACGAAGGGCAGACTGAGGAAGAGGGGGTCGCAGAAGACGAAGCCGCTGCGGAGGACAAGACTCAAACGGTGATGGAGATTCCCAACGAACTTGTTCCAGCCGTCAGAGATCTCATCGCCAAACGCGGCCATTAGACTGACTTCCTCTCCTCCAAACCTCTCCGCCGCCGGCCGGTCTGAAATCCGCGCGATGTGGGAAATAAAAGGGACATTCTTCGTTTCTATTACCTCTGATGCCTGCCCTCTCCGCTGCTTGAATCACCGATGAGACACCTCGACGATGAATAGATCTTTTTTGAATCACGCATGGAGAAGTACGGAAAGTCAGGGAGGCAAGCCCTTGACGGGAAAGGGTTCAGAGAATAGAGTAATCACATGGTACGGGCTATTGCAGTGGGGTTCTTCCTGATATGTACGGCCGGTCCTGTGTGGGCCGCTGAGGTTGAACCGTTCAACCCGGATGCACCCTTCCAAGAGGAGTTGACCACAAGTCTGCTCCGTTCGCTTCTCAACCAAGCGTTCGATAGACTTGAAGACCACATCGAAATCATGGGAAAGCTCGACTCCGATGATGGGAAAGGCGATCGGCAGGGACGTTTGCAGTTCAAGTTCTATCCAGAGGGCAAATCCAAATCAGACGAGCATCTCACCGCAGAAGGCTGGTTCCACGTCGCACCAGAAGGCGGGCAACAGGATTGGCATTTCAGGTTTACGCCGCCGAAAGATCGGAAGAACTCCCCGCTCCAGTTTGAGGAACCGTTGTAGAACCTCTCCCATTTTGCCTCTGTTACATATACCGAAGAAGTAATGGAGTCATTTCTGCCCATCCGCCTGTGGGTGGTTGGCTGGCAGGATTTTAAGCTCGGCCAGGACTCCATAATGGTCGGATGGCCACAGAGTGCTCCCGTCGGGCAATTGTCCCGGGCGATCGAGCACGATGCGGCTGGAGAGGACGGAGGCCGTCGACTTCCGACCATTCAAGAACAGGATGAAATCCACGCGCCGTGAAACGGTTGATTGTGGTGCTTCGATGCGCTGCCACACGGTGGGTCCCTGCGCCTTGGGGTTGGCGACGCGAAAGGCATCGACGAAGCCTGCTTCGTTTCTGAGTGTGGTGAGCACCTTCGAGGTCTCGGGTGTGTTGAAGTCGCCCATCAGCAGCGAGGGACCCTCGCCGAGTTGGTCCCGCACGATCTCGCCGACCCGTTCCATCTGGCATCCGTCTCCGCGCGCAGTATGTACCGAGAAAATCTGAAGCGGCCCCCACGCGGTCGATAGTTCGGCACGGAGCAGGATGCGCGGGTCGTACCAGCTCACGCAGCGCGGCAACTCGTACACTTGGGAGGCCGCGATGGGAAAGCGGCTGAGGATTGCGGAGCCTTCCTTGAATCCCAACAGGCCGACGATGACGCTGTCGAGCGGCCTCAGGCCGAAGATATGCTCCGTGGCCGGCGCGAAAACCACATGTAAGCCGAGCGCACGAGCGAGCCGTTCCGGCACATTGCCGTGCCTCCGGCTGTCCGAGGCCTCTTGAACCGCAAGGATGTCTGGATCGAGTGTCTTCAACTCGCGGATCGCCATCTCCAGCCGATCTTCAAGATAGGTGCTTCCGTTGAAAAATCCGGAGCCGGGTCCGTCATGCAAAAGATTATAGGTGACGACGCGCAGGGGCCGGACGCCATCTTCCGAACCGGCAGAGGCCGGTCCGGTCGATAACACAACGCCCAAAACGAGCATGGATAAAAGGATAGCTGATGCGCTTATGGTATAACCTCTCAAATAGGTTCTGATGTAGGCCCGCATTCAACTAATCGAGAGCAAGACAGAAAAACGCCGGTCGCTGCTTGCAAAACGACCATAGTCCAATCCATCGAGTGTGGGCAAGGGTATAACGCGGCATGAAGTTCCAATCTTTTGTTATTGGATCGCTCACGCTA
>VBOM01000199.1 GCA_005877535.1 Nitrospirota bacterium
TACCAGTTCGCCCAACCGCTAATGCGTCAGCTGGGATTCCCGACGCTCTTTTGCAACCAGCTGGAGATCGATCAAACCGGCCGCATCGTCAATTACCATCTTCGGATGCAGAATCAAAAGAAGCACTCGGTGGCCGCGCTCAAATCGCTTAACTTTCACGTCCTGGCTGCAGGCGATGCCTACAACGACACTGCCATGTTGGGAGAAGCACACGCGGGGTTCTTTTTCTGTCCTCCGGATCACCTTCCCAAGGAGTTCCCGCAGTTTCCAGTGACAAAGACCTACAGGGAACTGCAAGCGCGCTTCGCACATGCAGGAAACTTCAGATAGTTTTCAGCTGATGGCTGATAACTATAGCGTTTCATTCACCACTTCCAGCACTCTCCGGCCATAACGCTCTGCCTTCAGAGCGCCGATGCCTGGAATTTCCATTAGAGCAGCAGGCGTCACGGGCTTGTACCCGGCAATGGCCTTCAACGTCCTGTCGTGAAAAATCACAAAGGCTGCGACGCCCTCTTCCTCCGCAAGCTCCGTGCGGAGTTGCCGGAGCCGTTCAAAGAGTTGAGGGTCGGCCGGTGATGTTCGCGGGGCAACCACAGACGCAGCCCTCTTGTGGGACGGCTTCTTCACCAGTGAATCAGGATGAAGCTCCTCTGCCTGCTTCGACACCACGGCACTAATCCCTTGCAAGACCTCTTGTCCTTTGCGCGTCACATCAAGAGTGGGATACTCAGTGCCTTCGACGTGAAGATACGCTGAGTCGATCAGATCCTTGACCAAACCAGTCATAGCCAACTTTGAACGTGCACGACACGTTCCGTATGTCGGGCAGTCTTCCGCGCCATAGGCCAGCAGCGCTCTCGAACGGCTCCCACGAAGAATCTCGACGATTCGACTCACGCCGAACCGACCCATGCACCAGGACACGGTCTCCAAGATGGCCTTCGCAGAAGCCACGTCATCGTGGAGAACCTCCCGGTGCGGCTGCGGCACCGGCGCGACACAGCGATCGCAGAGGCCGCAGGGGCCCAAGGCCCGCTCGTCCTCATCACTGAAGTACTCAAGAATTGCGAGCTGCCGGCAGGTCGAGACCGAGACGTATCCCAGCATTTCTTGAAGTAGCGTCTTCATCCGCTCGGCGCGAGCTGCACCTTCGGGATCTTTTGACGCCTGCTGAACGAAGTATTCCTGCGTGGCCAGGTCCCGCTCATGGAACAGCAACACGCAGGCAGCGGGTCTCCCGTCACGACCGGCCCGCCCGACCTCTTGATAATAGGCCTCCAAACTTCCCGGAATGTCGAAATGGACGACCAGCCGGACATCCGACTTATCGATACCCATGCCGAAGGCATTCGTCGCAGCCAGAATCCTCACAGCCCCCCGGCGAAAGTCGTCATGCACGAGTTGCCGCTCCTCATCCGAGAGACCGGCATGGTAGTAAGCGACCGACTGGTGAGACTGACCCAGCCATTCCGCGACCTCCTCCACCGCTCGCCGCGTGGCGCAATAGACCAGGATCGTCCCTCTCTCCGTCTCGCGAACCAGACGCTCCAACTTCGCCAGTTTCTCCTGGCGTGACTGGCAGAGACGAACAGATAAAGCGAGATTGGCCCGACGGAAGCCCGCGACCAATCGGAACGGATCCCGGAGCGACAACCGGTTGCACAGATCCGTTTGAACCCGGGCCGTGGCAGTGGCAGTCAGAGCCAGGCAGGGAGGATTCGTGAGTTCCTGTCGCAGGCGACCGATCTTGAGATAATCAGGCCTGAAATCGTGGCCCCACTGGGAAATGCAGTGCGCCTCGTCGACCACCAGCAACGAGACCCAGAGGGAACGTAAAAGTTGGAGAAACCCCTCATGCTGCATCCGTTCCGGCGCCAGATAGAGCAACTGAATCCGCCGCTGGCTGAGATCCTGAATCACACGGTTCTTTTCAAACCCGGTGAGGCCGGAGTGAAAGGCCGCCGCCGAGATCGTTCGTCGCTTCAAGCCTGCCACCTGATCTTGCATGAGTGCGATGAGCGGAGAAATGACCAGGGTCAACCCGGGCAAGAGGGTCGCAGGCAATTGATAGCAGAGCGACTTGCCCTGCCCGGTCGGCATGACCGTCATCGCATCGCGCCCAGCCAATACGGCGCGAATGACCTCCTCCTGACCAGGCCGAAACTTCGTAAAACCGAACTGTTCGCTGAGCTGTCGAGTCAGATCATCCACGGTGAGGTTAATCAAAAAGAAGGATGGTGGTGAAGCGCGAAAGTCAGCAGAGTATAGACGACTGAGTCGTCCTGGGCAACCAGGCCGGCCAGGCCTGTAGACATTAGCAGGATGCTGAAAAGGTCCGCCAGCCTATCTTGTTCATTTGGTCTGTTGGGTCCGTCTGGTTTGTTTGGTTGCACGAGACTAACCAGATGGACCAGACAGACCAGATAGGCGGAAAAACCGGACTTGCCTCAGACCTGCAGTCCTTGAGGTTCTGCTGTGCTGAAATGGTTTTTCCACAGCCTGTTAGCCTTAACTTTCAGATTCTGAAATAATAGATCTTGGACGTTGAGAGAAAACCACCAATCTATGACATGCAACGAGACGTTCTGGCATCCAGCTGACAACGAAGCAAAAAGAAAGCTGCGCTGGGAAGATCCCCAGCGAGGCTTTCTTTCCTTCGGGGACCAGAAAGAACCTCTCGCCCCTTGTCCTATTCCTCTTGCCTTCTCTTTAGAAATTTGTCCAGAGCTGGACATAGGCCCAGTGTTGACCGGCGCTGGTGCCCAGGTTCTCATTGATATACCCACCGGCAAAAAGGACAACTTGCCGTCCATGAAAAAGCGCGTCCAAATGATATCTATTTCGTCACCGAGATGCCTCTTGTTGTTGTCCGTCCTCGAAAAGACATAGACACCCTGCGTGGCACGATACCAGTTATCCTTCGTATTGGCCAGGTTCAGACTGGTGGCCCAAATTTCAATATGGTCATCCTTGGTCGGACTGGTCGAACGCTCGTTAGAAGATGGGGGAACGGTGTGGGAGTATCGCTACACGGGCGTGAGCAGCCCCATGCTGCTGCCGATCACGGAAGCCTGGTGCATCGAATACACGCTGCTCTTCGACCCGCAACAGGTGTTGCGTTACTGGTTGAGAAAGGACTGTGGTCAATCGCTGGATCTGAACTCCGCCTCGGCCAATGAGCTCAGAACTCTGCCTGGTCTTCGGGGTGTCGATGTGAGCCGAATCATCGCGGGGCGCCCCTACCAGTCCCGCGATGAGCTGCTGACGAGGGAAATTGTTCCGCAACCTGGGAGGTGATCAAAGATCAGATCAGTGCCAATCTACACTAGATGTCGAATGAGGCTGTATGCGTCTCTAGCAATGAGGCTGTTACGCCTCTGTAACATTGGGGTGTCGATGTGAGCCGAATCATCGCGGGGCGCCCCTACCAGTCCCGCTATGAGCTGCTGACGAGGGAAATTGTTCCGCAACCTGGGAGGTGATCAAAGATCAGATCAGCGCCAATCTACACTAGATGTCGAATAAGGCTGTATGCGTCTCTAACAATGAGGCTGTTACACCTCTGTAACAAAGGATTGACAAAGCCCGTCATATTTCTGTAACTTAGCCCCGCATTTTTGTTGTGCCCTGGTTCAAATATAGACAGGTTTTCTAAGCGAGGATGGATCAATGGACACTGCAGTGGAACCTGTCCAGGGCCGGGGGCGACGGCGACACTTGCTTGCATATTCTCTCCCCCTAACAGCGTTGTCTGTCACCCGAAGCCGGAATCCTCGATGACCCACGTCTAACGTACTAACTCAAAAGGAGTTGCTGATGCTACCATGGAGAAAGATGGCTCTGCTGTGCCGAATGATGATGTTCTTGTGGGCCTGCCACTGGTGTCTGGGAGGGTTCACGCCGGACAGGGTGTGGGGTGAGGAGGGAAGCGCTCAGTCTTCCCCAACCACGGGATCTTCGAGTGAGGAGAGAAGCACTCAGCCTTCCCCAAACACGGGATCTTCGCGCGAGGAGGTTTCGTTGTGGAAACCCTCGACCTGGAGGAACTCCCAAGAGGACATTCAGAGGTATCGGAGGAGCTGGAATCCGTTTAGCCATGGGCCGCTCTTAGCCAACTCCCCAGATGTTCAACCCAAGAGTCAGTGGCTGATCCAGGCCTTTGTCTTTAGCCAGATTGCCAACGCGAAGTACGGCAATCGCTTGACGACGACGACAGAGGCTTCACCGGTCCACCTCAGGGCGATCTCCCCCACCTTTTTCCTTGGGTACGGTATAACGGATAACATGGAGGTCGATCTCGTCCCCTCACTCATCTGGTACGACTCCACAAAGACCACTACGCCGTCGTCCGGAGGACATTCATCCGCCACAAGCGATATGGGGCTAGGGGATACCACGATTTATCTCAAATATCGCGGCGTCGTGCAGGACCCGGACTCTTGGCGCCCCACTTTCACGTGGTACAACTCAGTGACCCTCCCGACCAGTCAATGGATGGCCACGAAGCCCATCCCCGGCGGATTCTCGCCCCTGGGGCGCCTTCCGGCCACCAAATTCGGGGGGCTCGGGTTGACGGAAGGCCTCATGTTTCGAAAGAACCTCGAGCCGTTCCGGATCATGGGATCGATATATTATACCTACACACTGCCCGGCAGCACAGAGGGCCAGAACACGTATAACGGCGATATCATCAACACACGGCTCATCTTCGAATACATCGCGGACGACAAGCGGGGGCTGGCCTTTGACTTGGAGTTGCTCTCGGTCCACGGATTGTCTCATCGGTTGGACGGGCATGACCTCAACCTGAACCCCAAAAGTTTTAGCCTGATTGGCGTGGAGCCCTCCGTGCAGTATAACATCTTCTATGACAATACTGGTGGGTTGGTAGCCGCCGCGGGATGTTTGTTCTCGATCGCCGGGCAGAACGATCTCTATGCCGTCTACCCCAATGTTTCCATGTACTATTACTGGAACCCAAAGGGCCAACCAATCATGCGCTAACAGTCACCGAGTCGCCGTTGAGTGCCCTATGGCTGTTCGGGAGCGAACGCGTGGGCGTAGTGGCATTGGCGCGTCGCAAGTAAAACGGCACTGCCGCATAACGCAGAACGAATTCAAGCGGACGTGACGTCATCGCATCATATTCTACTCTCTGGCGTGCGTGGGGATCCCCCACGCACGAACCTTTCCCATCAGGGCTGAGCTGGAACAGCAGGAAAGAAGATGAGTCACATCGATCATGCCACCACACGTCTCCGGGCGGCAGCCGCTGAGCTCGATGCCGCGTGGAAAGAATTCAAGACAGCCTGCACTACTTCAGTGTTGTGCCCCACTTAAAATGTAACGACACATGAAGCAACTCAGAGTCTCATAAAGAGGCTTGAGGGGGCAGCAGATTCCCAGTCTGAAAATGAGCGCAAGCGGATCGCAAAAGGCTGCTGACGCCATATACTCTTTCAAAAACAGACAGGCACCATCCTGATGGGGGCCCAGTGGAATCATGTTGAAACGAAGTCAATGAACAGGTTATCCAATACCAAAGAGGGATGGCTCCGAACATGCGGCCGCGATTTCCAACCCAAGCCGCATTGATATTTGGCATGATCATCCTGTCGACGGCGCCTCTATCTAACGCGCTAGCGATAGAGTCGATTCCGGACTTTCTGCCGCTTCGTCCATTTAATTTTGACGTTTCGTTTAATCAACGATCATTTGCGCCCGACACCAGAGTCATTGCTGGCCAGGCTGGACTCACTGCCTTTCGCTACGGCAACCTTGAGGTGAGAACAGTCTATCAATACTATAGTCAACATACCCCCACATTTATTACAGACCAACATTCTTTGTATTTGAATCCCCGGTGGAATAATTTCATTGATCTCTTGGATTTTCCGAAAGACAAACCGATAAATCGAATGATTCGACACATGCTCTTTGGGCCGCTGGCAGACAGGGTGGTGCCATACCTTGGGGCACTCGTTGGAGGAACGATCCCGGGCCGAGCTGCTAATTCCCCAGGCTATCTCTATGGAGGCCAGGTGGGAGTGCGATTCCCTGTCGCTCAAGGATTTTCGATCGATGTGGGGATCCAATATATGCGGCTTGAAATTGACTTCAAGGGTCATTCTGACTTGTCAGAACAATGGCTCTTTACAACTGGAGTTCGATTCTAAATAGGTATGATGCTACGACATCGCATGAAGGAATACGGCTCACAAGGCATTGTCCCGTTTCTGATCGCGTTCGGAGTCTTTCTACAGGGATGCGGACTTGTCTTCGATGCTGTGGAATTGGTACATCCCCTTGCACCCCATGAATTGTCCTCCATTTGTTCGAAAGGACAGGTCCGTGTTGGAATCTCTGTTGAACCTTTTCGGCCATTTGTATTTCCAGCCGTGTATACCGATGAAGGGGTTCGTGTCACCGGCCTCGATGTGGAACTGATCCGGGAGGTGGCCGACGCTCTGACCACATATTGTGGCGGACAGAAACCCATTGTTCCTACATTGCACCTCACCAGGTTCCATGATCTCTTCATCGAGATGAATGAAGGGAACCTCGACATTTTTGTCTCATCTAACGGTGGGAATATCCCTGGGGCAAGACCTGTAGGCCTGTGGTATTCAATTCCGTATTTTCATAACGATGGCATCGGAGCCATTATCCAAAACCCAGAAGTGGCTGAGAGAGTACTGGCGCAATTTCAAAAGCAAACTGGAAATCCCGACACGCTTGCGGCGATCCAAGCAGGGCTCTCTGGTTTGACCGTGGCCGCCCAGAAGGGGAGAACTTCTTCCCTTTATGCAGAAGCCAATCTTCTTAATGTCCGGTTACTCATATGCGATTCGCTTCCTGCCTCCGTTGAGACGAAGGACCCACACATCGATGTGATTTTGTCTCAACATTCCATTCTCGATTACGTGACGAAGCATGTGTGGCCGGACTGGCACCTTCTCACACGGAATGATGGAACGCCCTTGATCCTGACGCAGGAAAACTTTTCCGTTGTCACGGTGGAAGAAAACAGGCGTCTGCAGTGGTTCCTCAATAACCTGCTGTATCGGTTAGAAGAATCCGGGCGTTTGGAACGCATGCGTAGGCGTTGGTTAGAAGAAGATTATGCGCCGACACGACGTGCAACTACAGAAGGCCTGCCGCTTGAAGTTTCAAAAGTGCCGGATCACTATGACCAGGGACAGTGCCGTTTCGCAGTAAGAAGGACAAACTAATGAAACTCCGCGTGCTTCTGTTCATATCCCCGACCATTGTATTCTTTCTAATGTGGTCATGTATCAGCTGGGCGCAGGCACCTCGTGAAGAAATCGAAAACACCGCGCAACATTTAGCAACGCTGCTTAATGTTGGGCGTCTCATTGTCCAGCGCAATCAAGCACTTATTAATGATCCCCGGATCGGCAATAAAGGATTTACGCCGGAGGTATTTGAGCGACAGGTTCTCGATGAGTTTATCCGTGAGACACACATTGACCTGTTCTCCTCGCATCTCCCCTCTCTTGCGAAAGAATTATTGCCGGTCTTGCTTCAGTCGAGCATGGAGGTAGTAGCTGATGCGCAACTCGTGATCAATCAAAGAGGCATTGGGTATAAGAATTTCATTCCAGCCACCTTTGGGAGCCAAGCCGCTCGAAAGTTCTCCAATCGCTCGTACGTGAAAATAAAACAAACCGCACTCAATCCAAGGAATTTGAAAAACATGCCCGACGCATACGAGGAAAACCTGCTGAAACGGCTGGCTACGAAACTGCCAGTAGACGCCTCCTTCACAGAATGGATTGATAATGAAACGACCCTGAGGTCCGTGACCCCTATATATTATTCGCAGGATTGTCTAGTCTGTCATGGCAACCCCAAAGGCATCTTGGATATTTCTGGCTATCCACGGGAGGGCGCCAAAGAAGGAGATCTTGCTGGTGCGATCAGTATTCAGATCCCAGTAAACAAGCGGTAGCAAGTCGGGTGAATGTGTTGCAGTTGCCAGTGTTACTATTCATGGCGCTGCCGAAGCAGGTCTGGTTCCGCGCTTCATATCGCACGCGAAGGTCGGCGCGCATCCAGAATTTATTGATGTCGAAGTTTTTCCCGATCTTCGGATCGTAGAGTTCATACTCTTCCTTCTGCGGAATCGCGCGCGCAACGACTGGGGTATGGGTGATTCTTTCACCCTCCGGCACTTCAAACGCGGCTTGTGCCTGGACTGTCACGAATAACATCCCCGCTGCCATCACGGCAGCACTGCAAATGGTTAGTAGACCGTCGCACCCGGTCTGCCTGATAATTTTCATACGGTTCTCCTGAGAGTTTTGGAGAGGGCGGCCGTTGCTGAGTCATGAGGTGCGGGAGCAACTAATCGGGTCGACCAGAACGAGGGCAGGGCT
>VBOM01000364.1 GCA_005877535.1 Nitrospirota bacterium
AGCCCCATCGGACCTCGGGCATGGATGCGGGACGTGCTGATCCCGATTTCTGCTCCCAGCCCGAACTGATAGCCATCGTTCAACCTGGTCGAGGCATTCACCAACACTGCGCTGGCGTCAACCTCGCGCAGAAACCGCATAGCCTTAGGATAGTCGGATGTCACGATGGCTTCCGTATGGCGTGAGCCATATTTGGCAATATGCTCCATCGCCTCATCGACGTTCTTGACCACTTTCACGGCTACGGTGAGTTCGAGGAATTCCTTTCCAAAATCATCGTCGCTCGCGGGTGTGGCCGACGATGACAGCTGACAGGTTTTCTGGCACCCGCGGACCTCGACTTTGGCCGCCACCAACTTATCGATGAAGGGGGCGAGCCAGTTACGCGCAATGCCTTGATGAACCAAGAGAGTCTCCATCGCATTGCATGTCGACGGTCGCTGCACCTTTGCGTTGAAACAGACTCGCTCTGCCATGACCGGATCGGCATCGGCATCGACATAGATATGACAGACCCCGGCGTCGTGCCTGATAACAGGAATCGTGGCGTGCTCGGTGACGATGCGCATCAGCGATTCGCCGCCGCGCGGGATAATCAGGTCGATGTAGCGATCTTGCTTCAGTAAAAGAGGAACCAGCTCACGGTCTGGTCGCGCGACAAAACTGATAGCCCCAGCCGGGACACCGGCTTTCTCTGCCGCCTCCGATAGGACTGTCGCAATCGCCGTATTCGAATGGATCGCCTCGCTCCCCCCCCGCAGCACGCAGGCATTCCCGGATTTCAAACAGAGGGCGGCGGAGTCCGCCGTGACGTTCGGACGGGATTCATAAATAATTCCAATGACGCCGATCGGAACCCGCACGCGCCCCACCTGCATCCCGTTCGGCCTTGTCCACATCTTCGGCATGGCACCGAGTGGATCAGGGAGCGCAGCCACCTCGCGCAGGCCTGCCGCCATCTCGACGATCCTCTCGGCCGTCAGACGCAGCCGGTCCGCCATCGCCTGCTTTTCCGGCGCAGTCCCGAAGGCCTCCAGATCCAGTTCATTCGCGGTGCACAGCGCATCCTTCTGCTCTTCCAGCGCCTCTGCCATTGCGAGAAGGGCCCGGTTTTTTACCGCAGTCGAAAGCGTAGCCAGTCGGCCCGCAGCACTTTTGGCTCGCGTGACCAATTCGTTGACATACTCTGGAATCGGTATGGGCGCAACCACTTCCACGCCTGCCGATTCGACGGGTCCGACTGATGCTTCCACCTGGTTACTCTGGTTACTTCGGTTCGACAGCATAAGAAAGACTCTTATTGCATGACATTGGGAGAGGAACAGGATACAGCGCGAGTTTGAACGCGGTCAAGGCGGCCATCCGCAGGACAGGCGGGCGAGACAGGCTGAACGGTTGATCCGGTAATCTGGTTTGTTTTGTTCATTTGGTTAGTCTCGTTCAACGAAACACATCTACCAGACCAAATCCACATGAGAAACCAGCTGGATCTCGCGCTTCACGTACCATGATCCATGGCTACTGGGAGACTTTTTCAGCATCCTGCTAGGAGCCTGTCCAACATTGCCTTCGTGACGAAGCGATGGAGCTGCGGCCAGATGCGAGGCCGCGGCCAGAAAAAAACCGGAGCTGTATTCGCTGAAATACATTGAAGATTTTTTCCGGACCGAGAACAACGCAGATGGTCGGAGATCCTTCCCCCCAGGAGCAAGGTCACTGCCGAACAAGTTCCTAAATCACTGTCCGGAAGTATTCGATCGTGCGACTGAGGGCATCCTCGAGCTGTACTTGAGGCTCCCATTTCAGGAAAGCGCGCGCCCGACTGATATCGGGTCGTCTGACTTTGGGATCATCGGCGGGCAGCGGGTGATGAGTGATGTGGCTCGACGAACTGGTAAGTTTCAATACCAATTTCGCGATCTCCAAGACGGTCAGCTCACGAGGATTCCCGATATTCACGGGATCATGCATGGTGGATCCATCGGTATCGTTGTTTTGCGTGACGAGGAACTTGCGATCTGTCCGTTGTTCGACATTCTTGTCTGAGTCCAGAAGAAGCAACCCAATTATGCCGCGGACCAGGTCGTCAACGTAGCAGAAACTCCTGGTCTGAGATCCATCGCCAAAAACACTCAACGGTTTTCCCTGGATCGCCTGGACGATGAAGGTCGACACGACGCGACCGTCATTCTGCCGCATACGTGGCCCAAATGTATTGAAGATACGAGCGATCCTGGTATCGACTGCATGATAGCGGTGATAGGCCATCGTTATAGCTTCTGCAAAACGCTTGGCCTCGTCGTACACGCCACGGGGGCTAATGGGGTTGACGTTGCCCCAATAGGATTCAGGCTGAGGATTCACAAGCGGGTCTCCATAGACTTCCGACGTGCTGGCAAGAAGGAACCTCGCGCCCTTCGCCTTGGCTAGTCCAAGAGCCTTATGCGTACCTAAGGCGCCGACCTTCAGTGTGGCAATAGGATATTCAAGGTAGTCTTGCGGGCTCGCCGGTGATGCGAAGTGCATGACCGCATCAAGCGGACCTTCAATATGCAGATAGTCACACACATTGTATTTGACAAAAGAAAATCGCTCGTGCCCGAGCAGATGGGCGATGTTCTCAACCCGTCCGGTGAGGAGGTTGTCCATGCAGATCACGGAATGTCCAGACTGCAGCAGCACATCGGAGAGATGACTCCCGAGAAACCCGGCTCCGCCTGTAATAAGGATACGCATAGTATGATTCTTCTTTTACACTTCTCTCATCGCGAATGCCATGAAATACGATCGGAGTTGATGAGGGACTCGGGTGTTGAAAGACCCAATCATGATAGGTGGCGCGTCCCTCGAAATGCCGGACAGCAAGAGGAAAGTCGTGCTGCTGGAATGGCGTCGCGAGGCTCTTGCTTCGGACCCCCATGATGCCGCCTGTCGGCGCCCGAAGATATTCCCATTCTCCATGCCCCATTGGATCAAGATAGACCTTGCGCAAGAAGGGTTTAGGCAATCTCGTGAGATCAGCCAATGTCTGGGGGTAGACCTCTCCCGGCATCACGCGGCCTGCCTTGATCGTCGCGGAATAAAATGCGAGGGCATTCTGGATTTCAATCCCTTTGGCCAAGAGATCTGCCTCAAGCTCCCGCTGCACAATGACCTTCCATTGTTTCGCGGCAGCGGTCGTGGCAATACCGATGAGGACGATCGCGAACATCAGCATGAGGTAGGTCACCCCTCGCTCGTTTCTAACGCGTCGCTGGCGGCTGATGAGCATAGAAACGTTAGGGGACTGTGAATAAACCATTGTGGCACGCTCGAACTTCGATGGTCCTCACGTCTGGCATAACCCCAGTCTGTCTGGTTGATCTGGTTTCTCTGGTTGGTTTGGTTCAACCAAATAAACAAGCCAAGCTGGCGGACTTTTTCACCATCCTGCTAGGGCTGCACCGGAGCTTCTTCGGATAATAGCACCGTATGTTCCACTCGTGACTGCCGATCTTGCAACGTTACACTCTCTTGCGTGATCGCCTTCACCACGACGTGATCCTCCACTGTTTCTCCGGTCCTGACGACATGGAGGTCGTCATTCTTTGTGAGCACAGCCAGCTCGCTCCTTTTCCGCCACCTCCCCTCCATACGTACAAACCCGAGATAGTGGAATTGTGCTAATCCGGCAAGGACCTCCTGTTGACGCAGTCCTTGCTCCGATTCAGGATCGAACTCTGGCTTGTTTGCGTGAGCAGACCCGGAGTCATCAAGGCGAGGCGGTGCAAAGATATTGCGTGGCTGCGTGAACGTCATCTCTCGTTGAGTCCGCGCAGCTGCGAGGAGATCGAGCTGCACGTGCAACCCATCGACTGTTCCACGGGCTACCCGGGATGTGGAAACAGGGCCACTCACATTCGCAAGCGGCACACGCACTGGCTCTTCCACGGTCAGCCATTCCCAGGCAAGAATCCCACCCCAGAGGAGACCAAGCGCGAGCAATACAGCTATTTTATATTGATTCGTCGTCATCATATCTCGCGCTACTGAACCGCAGGTTTACCAGGCTCGCCGCGAAGGTATGTAGCGATCTTAATGTTGAAGGTCAACGTCTGGTCCTGCTGAGCGTCTGAGTGCACAAGTTCCAAGTCCTCGATGTATACCAGTTCCTCGGCAGTCTCCACGTCATAGAGAAACCGTCGAAGATCCTC
>VBOM01000365.1 GCA_005877535.1 Nitrospirota bacterium
GCCGTCCGGAGAGCCCGGCTGTTGTTCGAAATCGGAATCGGCCTTGAAGTCTGGGTCTCCTCATTGGTGAAGAATGCCGGCAGTGCATCACTCCGGGTCGTCACCACCTCCAAAGGCATCGCGCTTCTTCGCGACAGGCCAAACAATGAAGGCGAGCTTCAAGCCGCCGAAGAGGAGGACCGAGGGAATCCTCACGTATGGATGGACCCTGAGAATGCGACGACGATGATGCGGCATATCACGGAAGCGCTTATTCAGGTAGACCAGGCTCATGCGACAGAGTACCGATCCAATCAGGCATCCTATCTTCGGAAGCTGGACCAACTTCGAGGAGAGTTGAGTGATCGGGTCAAACGCCTTGCCGATCGGCGATTCATCGCCCATCACCCGGCCTGGCCATACTTCGCAAGGCGCTTTGGGTTCCAGATCGTCGGGACAATCCAACCCCAATCCGGGAGCGAGCCATCGGCGCTCCACCTTCACGGCCTCATCACGACGATCAAAAAGGAACGGATCAAGGTCGTGGTCTCGGAAATTCAGCTGAGCCAAAAGATTCCCGAGCTGTTGGCCAAGGAGACCGGCGCGCGACTGGTGGTGCTCACCACTCTCCCGGGAGGCCTCCCGCACACAGAGACCTATCTCGACATGCTCCGTTATAATGTGCTCCAATTGGCCGACGCGCTGGATGCGGTCTAGAGGTTGATAGGCAGCGGCTTGGACTAAGAGGAGCCCTCACCGACGTGGCGAGTCATTCGGCCCCTATCATTCACTTCGATCATGCCACCTTTGGATTCCCCGGGGTGGTTGCACTTGAGGATATCTCGCTCGAGATTCAATCCGGCGAATTCGTGGGGGTCATTGGACCCAACGGATCCGGAAAGACGACTCTCTGCCGCGCGGTCCTCGGTCTGATGGCTCCGCTGAAGGGCCACCTCAGAATTCTCGATTGTGCCTGTGATGAGCTACGCTGTCACCACCGGGCCAAGATCGGCTACCTGCCTCAGAAGGGAGTGGTCGATCGTAACTTTCCCGTCACTGTACTGGAAACCGTCATGATGGGACGATACGGCGCATTAGGTCTGTTCACGCGGCCATCAGGGAAAGATCGCAAGATCGCGCTGGATGCCCTGGCTCATGTGGGGATGGAGGGGCATCGAGAGAGCGCACTAGGCCTCCTCTCCGGAGGACAGCAGCAGCGGGTCTTCATTGCTAGAGCGTTGGCCCAGCAACCACAAGTACTGTTGCTCGACGAGCCGACGACTGGGTTGGATATCACGACCCAGCACAATGTCGTCGAGTTGGTGCAGCATCTGCATGAAGAGTTAGGCTTGACAGTCCTCTTGATCACCCACGACATCAATATGATCCGTTCGCGGGTGGACCGGCTCGTACTTCTCAAGACCCGCCTCTATGCCGCAGGGCCGCCCGCCGATGTCCTGAAGCCTGACATCCTCAGCCAGGTCTACGGGAAGGACCTTGTTATTACAGAGAAAGACCTCGTCATCGTCGAGGACTACCACCACCATCATTGACCATTCCCTACCATGCTTGAACTATTCACGTACGATTTCATGCAACGCTCGCTCCTAGCTGCGGCGTTGGTTGGCGCCCTATGCTCGACGATCGGTGTCTTCGTCGTGCTACGAGGCCTGGCGTTTATGGGAGCTGGCACGGCGCATGCGGCGTTTGCAGGAGTCGCGCTCGGCTTTTTAATGGGCTGGCCGCCGCTCCTCATGGCCATTCTCTTTGGTCTCGCCACAGTCTGGATCACCGGATGGGTGGAGGAAAAAGGCCGGATGAAGTTGGATGTCTCCATCGGCATTCTCTACACCGCCACCATGGCCCTGGCCATACTCTTCATCGGCCTGATGAAGACCTATAACGCCGAGGTCTATGGCTACCTCTTCGGAAATGTGCTTGCTGTGACCAGTGAGGAACTAGTCACGATTGCCGGATTGAGCATCGTCGTCATCGGGGCCATTGTGCTCTTCTCGAAAGAACTCTACTTCATCGCATTCGACCAAGAAATGGCCGAAGCCTCCGGAGTGCCGGCCCGGCGCATATTTTTCCTCTTGCTGACCCTGGTGGCCCTCACGGTGGTGATATCACTCAAGACCGTCGGCGCGATCCTCGTCTTCGCGATGATACTGATTCCTGCCTCCACCGCCTACCAACTAACGCATAGTCTCTCGACCTTGACCTGGTATTCGGTTCTCATCGGAATCACCTGCTCAGTCGGGGGGGTACTCATCT
>VBOM01000366.1 GCA_005877535.1 Nitrospirota bacterium
CAGCTTGGGCGTCGACGTCCACGCAGGTCCGCTGCTGCAAAATGTTCGTCATCCTCGTGACGGACGGGGAACCGACACAGGATACCAATATTCCAGCAGGGATGCAGGATTACGGGCACAACCACCATGGGGTTCATTGTACGGGAGCGGATGTGAGCAGTCCTACGGCTCCCATCAATACGACCTGTAATGCCAACCAGGCCACGACCGCTCCCTACCTGATCGGCACAAGTCCTGCCGCCACTGGGACCTCAGGCGAGCACAAGACCGATTATTTGTTGAGCGGGAATCACTATCTGGATGACGTGGCCTATTGGGCCCACACGAATGACCTCCGGCCCTGTACCGCCGCTGGAACTGACGGGACGATCGCCGTCCTCAACGTGACTGGCCATTGTCTGCAGGGGCTCCAGAACGTGTCGGTCTACACGTTTTTCGCCTTCGGCAACATCGCTGGCAGAGAACTCTTGATGCATGCGGCCCAATTGGGTGGGTTCGAAGACAGCAACAACAATAACCTTCCGGACCTGGTGACTGAGTGGGATAAGGTCATCAATGCGACCGGCGCGCCGGGCACCGACGGAATTCCCGATAACTACTTTGAGTCCTCCAACGTGGACGACTTACAAGATAGGCTGATGGCGACCATCACGGCGATCTTGCGAAAGAGTTCGTCCGGGACTGCCATTTCCGTGTTAGCCACCTCTGCCAGCGGTGAAGGGAGCGTCTATCAAGCCTATTTCTACACCAGTAACGTCGGGCAGGCTGGAGCCAATGTGAGATGGACCGGGTATGCGCAGGGGCTGTTTATCGACCATCTGGGGAATTTCCGAGAAGATACGGATCAGGACGGAAAATTAGTCTATCAAAACGATTACATTGTGAAGACCCGGTACGATAACGATGTGAACAGTTTAACCTATGGGACAGTGCTGGTCGACAAGTACGGGGATGCCAACGGCGACGGGAGCGCCGACAGTGCGACGCCGACAATCTCAGGCCTGTGACTGAAAGATATTCTTCCCTTCTGGGAAGGAGGGAAACAGCTGGCCAACACCGCCTCCGCGGCGAGAAACCTGCTCACGTGGGTGGATTCCAACAACGATGGACTCGTGCAGGCGGGGGAGCAGATGCAATTCAGCACCGCGAATTCGGGAACCTTGAGCCCATACCTAAGAGCCGGCGCCGCCCCCTATACAGCGGACAACATCATCAATTTCATCCGCGGGGACGAAATCGCTGGGCTTCGCACGCGCATGCTGGAAGTGCCGATCGGCAGCGGTACCTACAAGGTATGGAAATTGGGCGACCCGATCCACTCGACGCCCACCATCGTGGCTGCGCCGCACACGAACTACGATCTCATTTATGGAGATTCTTCCTACACGGCCTTTTTTCAGCAGTACCAAAATCGCCGCGAAGTTGTCTATGTCGGTGCGAACGACGGGATGTTGCACGCCTTCAACGGCGGGTACTATCACAAGAGCGACGATGTGACGACGCCGGCCGTGGTCGAGCATGGATGGTTCACGAAGAACCCTACCGACAATAGCAGTGGCCGTCCGCTCGGGGACGAGCTCTGGGGGTTCATCCCCCATCAACTCCTGCCGCAGTTGCAGTGGTTGACAAGGGCCGATTACACCCACGTGTACTACGTGGATCTCAAGCCAACAGTGGCGGATGTGCGGATCTTCACGCCGGACGCAGACCATCCGAACGGCTGGGGCACGGTTCTGATCGGGGGATTCCGCATGGGAGGGAGCTGTGGAAACTGTGCTTCCGGCACGGGCGCTCCTCCGATGATTGTCAATATCGGCGGGACGAACCGCACCTTCTACAGCGCGTACTTTGTGCTCGATATTACCAATCCGGAGGTCGATCCCAAACTCCTCTGGAGCTTCAGCAGTGCAGGGTTGGGGCTTTCCATCGGTATTCCCTCGGTGATGCGGGTGAGCCCGACCGCGGATTCGAAGATCGATAACACCAATGCCAAGTGGATGGTCTTGTTCGGTTCTGGGCCCAACGGCTATGCGGCAGACTTGCCGGCTGCTCCAGTGCAATTAGCCACGATGTATGCCGTGGATTTGAAGGTCGGGCCTGGAGCCGGCAATTCGCAGGTGACCTCGATGCCACTCGGTTCCTGGCCGTCGTTTGTCGGTAACATCGCGGTGCTGGATAGGAATTTCGACTACCGCACCGACGTTGCCTACTTCGGGCGCACGATCAATGACGGAGCTCTGCCCTGGAGGGGCAAGATGTATCGGTTGACTACGGGAGGTTGTACGAACGCCCCTTGCAGTACCTCGACCTGGGGTGTTGCCAACGGAGGCAACCGATCAGCCACGGAGATGATCGATACCTTCAATGACTACACCGCTTCGAGCGGGACCATAGTGGAAACGGGGCCGATCACGACCGCACCGTCTGTGACGATTGACGATGCGAATAAAGTCTGGGTCTTCTTCGGAACGGGTCGCTACTTGAGTAACTCCGACAAGACCAACACTGAGCAACAGTACCTGTTCGGAATTAAAGACAACGTGATGAACTCGGGGTGCACCGAGACAAACACCACCAATTGTAATACCGTCAATCTGGTGAATACCACGAATGCGGTGG
>VBOM01000367.1 GCA_005877535.1 Nitrospirota bacterium
TCGCCACGACCGCTCACGCACTCGTATGATTTCTTTCTCCTTAAGATCGAACGGTTTCTCGAATTTGTGACAGAGCGCGCGCCGGACGTAAGGGGCTGCGTACAACAGGAAAGCGACATCTTGCGCCAGGGCTATGCCCAGGCGAATGAAGTGGTGGAACCGGTGATGGAACTGGAGCGAGCACGATGAGTTTCTGGCAGTCACTCACCAGACCGATCATCGGGATGGCGCCGATGGATGGGGTCACAGATGCGACGTTTCGCCATACCGTGGCAATGTATGGGAAGCCGGATGTTTCCTTTACGGAGTTCACCCATGTGCATGACGTCTGCAGGGGACCGGAGTTCTTGTTGGACTCCCTCATCTATCACGAGGCTGAACGCCCGATTGTCGCACAGCTTTATGGGAAAGAGCCGGACCTCTTTTATCAGGCCGCTCATGCAGTCTGTGAGCTGGGGTTTGATGGATTGGATATTAACATGGGCTGTCCCTCGCGGAGTGTGGCCTCATCCGGATCGGGCGCGGGGCTGATCCGAACGCCGGATGTGGCTCAGGCCATTATGCAGGCCGCTCGACAGGGGATCGTCGATTGGGCAGCAGGTCAGACCCTTGAGGAAGCGGGTCTCAAGCCTGGCAGAGTGGCGGCGATCTTGCGGATGAACGAGCAGAGGCAGGATGCCCGCTCGCTCGTCCGACACAAGATTCCCCTGTCCGTCAAGACACGTCTTGGTTACGACGTGGTAGTCGTTGATCGTTGGATCGAACGTCTCCTCCTGGAACAGCCGGCAGTCATTTCCCTGCATGGCCGCACCTTGCAACAAATGTATCGAGGGGAAGCGGACTGGAACGCCATTGCTCGAGCGGCGGAGATCGTGCGGGGGAGCGGGACCTTGCTGTTCGGCAATGGGGACTTGCACAGTTATCACGACGTCGTCCGTCGCGTGCGGGACACCGGAGTCGATGGCGTGTTGGTCGGACGTGCCACACTCGGAGCCCCCTGGTTCTTTCGGCAGAAAGAGGCGGCGCGACTTGTTCTCCAGCAACATTGGCCTGAGGAGGGGCTCGAACCGTGGATGCCGCCACTCGACATTCGTTTCGAGATCCTGCTCGATCATGCCAGACGGTTCGAAGCGGCCTGTGGGCAGGGCCAGTTTCGGCGGATGCGCAAACATCTGGGGTGGTACTGCAAAGGGTTTCCTCATGCCGCCTCGCTTCGAGCCGCTATGTTTCGAGTCTCTTCAGTTGCCGACCTGGAGCAGGTGCTCGCGGATTTTCCCGCCTGTCTCGCAGGTCTAACCGAGGTCCCTGACCAGATGCTGCTCGATCCTCTTGTCGCCACTGGGCCTTCTCCAATGTTGTAGCAAGATGCTGAAAAAGGCTGCCAGCAGCTACAGACCCTGTCGCGTGAAGCGCAAGACCTGCGAGAAAGGCGCGATTCGAAGTTCAAAGTTCGGGGTTCGAAGTTCCGAAAACCTCGGACTTTGGACCTCGAACCCTTCCTCGTCTCGCCCGACCAGCCAGTCTTGCTCGGTTATCCTGCGAAGGTGTTCTCCTATTGTCACAGATGTGCGGACCAGTGAATTTCTGGCGTGCCAAAATAGTTTTTCAACCGCCTGGTAGATGCCACTCATTCTCGCTTCAACCTCTCCACGCCGTCGCGAGTTGCTTGCCCTGTTGGGTATCCCATTCGACGTCAAAAGCCCATCCTTCGAGGAGCGGCTGGTGGCGGCTCGTCCGGCAATCGAGCAGGTGCAGTCCTTTGCAGAGGGCAAGGCCCAGTCGGTCGCGAGACAGGAGCCGGAGGCGGTCGTGCTGGGGAGCGATACGGTGATTGAGGTGGATCATGACGTGCTCGGGAAACCGGACGATCTGGCGGAAGCCCGTGCGATGCTTCGGCACCTGGCTGGACGTGATCATCACGTGCGCACGGCGGTCGCGCTCGTCTGTTCAACTCGCGCGCTAAACATCGTCGCCCTGTCCACGGCGACGATCTCTATGCAATCAAGCCCTATGCCAACTGGGCCAGCTTTTCAGGCTGATTGCAAAGGGGTAGTGGTTTCCTTACAATGCCGCCCCATCATTATTCGCTGTCATGTTAACGGAGGGAATAATGAGCCTGCGATGTCTGACATCAGTGGCGCGAGATGGTGGCGTCGTCACCTGTGCGATCGTGGGCCTGTTGACGGTCGTCGGTCTGCAACCGGTCTTGGCGATCGATGTGAATCTATCCGTGGAAGAGGCGCAGAAGGCCTTGGAAGCCGGGCGGGCGCCGATGGAGAAGGCCAACACACCGGAGGACGTCAAGAGGGTTCTTCAGCAAGCCTCCATGGTCACGCGCGTGGGAGCCGACCCAGAGAAAGATCCCTGCGGAGCCAGTGCCATCCTCCGGACCAAGCGCTATCGACTCGAAGCTTTTGGCAGGCAGGAAGCCGCGGAGTCCAAGAAGCGGAAGACGGATGTGCGCATGCCCGAGGAGTTCATCAAGAAAGTCGTGGACATGCCCAATATGGAGATTGAAGTTCAACTGTGTGGTGACGACGAATACTTTGCAGAAGGTGCATTAATCGAGTTGCAACAGGGCTCAAAGAAGATCAAGCCCATCGATATCGGAAAGGCCGAACGTGGCCGAAAGAATGAGGGAAGCGGTCCGACCTACCGGTCACGCTTTACCGCACTGTTTGCCTATGAAAACTTTAACCCCACTGCGGCGTCCGTTTTCGTCGTGAATCTTCAGGACGGAAATGAGGCGAGGATCGTTGCCGATTTCTCCAAGGTGAAGTAGCCACACTCCTTCGATCCTGACCCGTGCCAATTCTGCGGCAACTGTCTCTGCTGTCTAGCGAGCAGTCACCCGTGGATTTTCCCCATCAGATACTTGGTCCCGCCTGTTCAGAACTATGCCTGTTAGTTGGCCGATACCTCAACGATAGAGCGAATAGTGGGGTGTACCTCTCAAGATGTCGGTTCGTCTCGCAGCTCGACTGGAATCCATCAAGCAGTTAGCCCGCGGGGTTTCCGAGCAAGTGGCCGTCTTGGAATGCGATTTCAACATGCTCTAGGCGCATGAATCAGCATGGTCTGAGGAAGCATCCCAATTGTATAACCATTCGGCGAAGTGCTATGGGGCCTTTGCCTAACGGAACGCCCCCCGTGGTACCTGATCAATAGAGAGTACGAGAGGATTTACTAAGGACGGCGTCGACCCACATCGTCAGTATCTTCACCATATCCTACTCGTCAACCAGGACAAAGACAGTGTCTCGTGCCCAGGCGAACCGTTGTTTTCGCCGACGCTGGTCTGGAGCTGACGGAGGTGCGGTTTCCCCCTGGGTATGGAGTGAAACTCGCCGAGGGGCAGAAACTCATGGTCATCGTTGCGTTCTACCACTGGGCGCCGTCCACGAAGGATGTGATGGCCAGCTTTACGGTGGAGATGGTGTCAAAGGGTGTCGCCGTGCTGGAGCTAGACGTCTACCAGGTCGGTATGAACTCGGCCTGTTACAGGTGATTCTCAAAGCGGCGGACAGACGAAACCGGTGAAGGGAACGAAGTCAAACCCAGTGTGTAGGTGGGCAAGGCGCCGCTCGCGTTCAGGATAGATGGCTGCGTGAGGTTTGCCTACCCGCACGGGCACGATCATGTGCTTCTGATCGTCCTGGAGAATAGAACGGCGCAGCGGACGCTCCTTAGGACGGTGCCCGGCGTGACACAGGATGAAGCGTTCTTGTCGTTGCCGCTGCATCAGATTAATCACAGCACCCAGGGATTCGGCGTGAACACCGACGGTTCCTACAAGATGGTGGATCTCAGAAAAATACCCCCTTGCAGTCGTGATCAGGAATAGTTTATTTTTAAAATTCTTTTTATCACTCGGCCCGTGGCCGATCAGTTGCTCCGCGAGGTGTATGTGCTGGCGTCCAACGTGAATCGGAAATATGTTCCCGGCACAAGAAGAGAGGCAGCGTCAGTTCTATGCGCTGCTGAGCCAGGCGCCGGCCATCCTTTCCCTGCCAGTTCATTTATTCCAGATTTGTAGGAGGAGTGGCGCGCGACGGGGAGTGCGTCCGATTGTGACGCACTAGACTAGCCGGGTGAGCATTTTTTAATTCAAAGGAGGAAGACCGTGGGCGGATACAAACGTTTCGGACTACTGTTGTGCTTGGGAGAGGGATTGTTTCTGGGATCGCTGATAGGAATTCCGGAGGCAGGGGCAGCGGGTGAGGCTCTGAAAATAGACACAGGCGATACGGCCTGGGTCCTCACCTCTACTGCGCTCGTCCTGGCGATGACGATGCCGGGCTTAGCGCTCTTCTATGGCGGGATGGTTCGACGCAAGAATATCCTGGGGACGATCATGCAGAGCATTGTCGTGCTCTGTCTGGTCAGTCTGATCTGGATTCTTGTCGGATACAGCCTGGCCTTCGGTCCTGATCAGGGAGGTCTCATCGGAAGCCTTGAGTGGGCGGGGCTGAACGGGGTGGGCGGCGCGCCGCATCCCACCTATGGCCCCACGATTCCCCATCAAGTCTTCATGTTATTCCAGCTCATGTTTGCCGCCATAACGCCGGCCCTGATTACCGGGGCGGTGGCAGAGCGCATGAAGTTTTCCGCGCTGCTGCTGTTTGCAGCCTTGTGGTCCCTGTGTATCTATGTTCCGGTGCATATCACATCCGGCGTGAGCTCGTTGGTGTGCGCCATCGTGATCGGCAAGCGCAAGGGATGGGGCGCTGATCACATGCCCCCGCACAACCTCCCCTTCACGTTGTTGGGGACCGGCCTGCTCTGGTTCGGCTGGTTCGGGTTCAACGCAGGCAGTGCGTTGGGGGCGAATGGGGTGGCCGGGACCGCCTTCCTGGCGACCCAGGCGGCCGCGGCAACGGGGGCGTTGGTGTGGATGGTGGTGGAGTGGATGCATCGTGGGAAGCCCAGCGTGCTTGGTGTGGCGAGCGGCGTAGTGGCCGGGCTGGCAGCCGTGACCCCTGCCTCCGGGTATATTGGACCGTTCTCCGCGGTCCTCATTGGTGGCGTGGCGGGTGTGCTGTGCTATTACGCCGTCTATTGGAAGGGGCGGATGAGCTATTACGATGACTCGCTCGATTCCGTGGGCATTCACGGTGTGAGCGGCGTGTTCGGCATCATCGCGACGGGGTTGTTCGCGTCCAAGGCGATCAATGCCGCCGGGGCTGACGGGCTCTTCTTCGGGAATGCGGGTCAGCTGGGGACTCAGGCTCTCATGGCGGGCGCGGTGGCGCTGTTCTCCGTGGCTGGCACCTGGATCATTCTGAAGCTGGTCGATGCGGTGGTCGGATTGCGAGTCTCTTCGGAAGAGGAACAAGTAGGATTGGACCTTAGCCAGCACAATGAGCAGGCCTATTCACATGAGTAAATGGACCATAACACAATCGACCCAACAATGAACCGGCGATCCCAGCGACGATGTACGATCAGCGTCCTCGGGTGAGTTTGGTAGGGAGATATCGACATGAAGATGATTGAAGCCATTATCAAGCCGTTCAAGTTAGAAGAGGTCAAAGATGCCTTACTGGAAATGGGTGTGCATGGGATGACGGTCACGGAAGTCAAGCAGCGCGAAGACCGGCAGTGTCGGGGACGGGAAGATCTTCATGTCGGATCTCGGCTCCGTGGTGCGGATCAGGACCGGCGAGATGGGGGAAAGCGCACTGTGACGATGACGCCGGACAGCGGGTCGCTGTCCTGGCTCTTGCGCAGGGCGGGGATCGAGCCGATTCCGTCTAATTAATGGCAGGGGTCTCAGGGAAGCCGAATCTGGTTCGATCACGTACTGGTTCTGAGGTCTCCCTGGGTTCCCTCGCTTTTCGCTCGTTTTCTTCGGCTGGTCGTGCTGTTAGCATCAGTCAGGCTTGTGCGGACCTAGCAGGCTGCTGAAAAAACGTCCTTCTCTCCCGCCCGGCCTCGGCGCGTCGACACACGGGTGAAGTGTGAATCGTGAAGCGCAAGCAACCGGCCGGTTGCTCTGGTCTGTTTCGTTGGTCTGGTTCAACCAGACAGACCAGAGCAGCGTGATGGGCCTGCCCGTTCCGTCGCATGACGCGACTGTGGCAACTAGGTTCACTGTAGCAGGACTCCTCCACCTCCCCTTTTCTTCTATCCGATTTCGTTCGAAACTCTCTATATTCTTACAAGAATCTCCAGGTTTGAGGGGTTAGGGTCTCTCCTTTGCAGTTCCAATTTGAGAGGGCGACCGGCTGGCTTGAGCAGTTCCCTACAGCGGCTGGAGCGTGTACGATGCAGGGTGTGATACTTTCTGATGCGGTCGTCCTTATTCTGACGGGAGTCGGTTCTCACCGTGCGACCTCGGGTGGCGGTCTTTTTCAGCATCCTTCTAGGCTCGTGACAGCGAGGGGAAATAATCGCCATGCCAGTGAATAAAAAAATCTCCTTTTCGATCTTATATGTTTTTCTCGCGATTTTTGCGGTCGTTCTTGTACACGATTTCATCGTAGCCATGCAGAAGGTAGAAGAGCTTCCGTACAGCGAATTCAAGACACTCTTGACGGCCGGCAAGGTGGCTGAAATCACGCTCACTCAACAGAGATTGACCGGGAAGTTGAAGCAGGAAGAAGGATCCAAAGAGCAGAAGTTGTTTACGACCGTTCGGGTTGAAGACCCAGATCTGGTCAAGGAGCTCAACGCACACAACGTCAGGTTTAACGGCGATCGAGTTTCTGAAGACGCCGGAAAAGTTCACGCGTCTTGGAGGAAAGATTCCGAAAGGGATCTTACTCGTCGGCCCTCCTGGAACCGGCAAGACTCTCCTGGCCCGCGCCGTGGCTGGAGAGGCAGGGGTAACCTTTTTCAGCATCAGCGGGTCCGAGTTCGTGGAAATGTTTGTCGGAGTGGGGGCAGCACGCGTGCGGGACCTGTTCGAGCAGGCGAAGGCCAAAGCGCCCTGTATTATCTTCATCGACGAACTGGATGCGCTCGGAAAAGCCCGCGGGATGGGACCCATGGCGCATGAGGAGCGTGATCAGACCTTGAACCAGTTGTTGGTCGAGATGGATGGCTTCGATCCCCGCATCGCCGTCATTCTGATGGCGGCCACCAATCGGCCTGAAATCCTGGATCCTGCCCTCTTGCGGGCAGGCCGGTTCGATCGCCAGGTATTGGTCGATCGGCCGGATAAGATCGGCCGCCTGGCCATCTTGCGCGTCCATGCGAAGCAAGTGGTCCTGGGTCCCGATGCGGACCTTGAGGTGATCGCCGCGATGACCCCCGGTTTTTCGGGCGCCGATCTCGCCAATATCATCAACGAGGCGACACTTTTGGCCGTGCGTCGGAATAAGGAGCAGGTGGGCCTTTCGGAATTGCAAGAAGCGGTGGAGCGGGTCGTGGCTGGGTTGGAGAAGAAGAACCGGGTGCTCAACAAGATGGAGAAAGAACGAGTCGCGCACCACGAAGTGGGCCACGCATTGGTGGCACTGTCGTTTCCAGGATCAGACCCGATACAGAAGATCTCGATCATTCCCCGCGGGATTGCCGCGTTGGGCTATACCCTTCAGCTCCCGACGGAGGATCGCTTCCTGATGACCAAGACGGAGCTGGAGAACAAAATTGCCGTCTTGCTTGGAGGGCGGATTGCCGAAGAATTGATTTTCGGCGAGGCTTCCACGGGGGCGCAGAATGACCTGGTCAAGGCGACAGATATCGCCAAGAGCATGGTCAAGTCCTACGGAATGAGCGACAAGCTGGGGACCATCACGCTCGATCGTGAACGCCAGCCCGTCATGATGCAGATCCAGGCGCCTCAGGAGAAAGGCGACTACTCGGAGGAGACTGCCCGAGAGATCGACTGCGAAGTGCGCCGTATCATCGATGAGCAATACGAGCGCGTGAAACGGCTGCTGGCAGAACGAAAGGCCGCGCTTCTCAATGGAGCGAAGAAGTTGCTCGATGAAGAGGTGATCAGCGGAGGTGACCTCAAAGCCATCATGGACAAGTACTAGGAGCCTGTCCGACATTATTGTGGAGGAGTCCAAGAATAACGGGAACGTCTCGGAAATTTGGGGATCGACCATTGCCACCTGTACGGTCAAGTCCCTGATCGCCCGACCTTCGTCGTACCGGTGCTGTTGTTGCAGCTAGAGGAGGCCATCATGGTGACTGTGGTGTGGGACCTCTCCCTGCTCGCGGTACTGAGCCCTCTCTTGGCGCGGGCCCAGCAGATCCAGGCCTGGAGGGTCATCGCGGAGCATGTCGTCATTGGCGTCAGCATGTTTGCGATTGCGTACTATGTAGGCGAGTGGATTCGTGCAACGTTGAGTTAGCAGGTGCCGAAAAAGTCCGCCAGCGCTACAGACCGTGGCGCGTGGAGTAAGAAAGGCGCGACGTGTAC
>VBOM01000200.1 GCA_005877535.1 Nitrospirota bacterium
TTCTTCGCCTACGATCACATGAAGGGAGGATTCCAATTCGTCCAGCGATTCGAATGGTCTCGCCAACTGGGGATCTCGCTCCACCTCGGGGTGGATGGGATCGGTACCCCGCTGGTGCTGGCTTCAAGCGTCTTGTTGTTCGCAGGAATTTTCGTCTCCTGGCACATCAAGGATCGGACGAAAGAATTCTATATCTGGTTGCTCATCCTCGCCGCGGCCACGATCGGCGTCTTCATGTCGTTGGATCTGTTCTTTCTCTTCTTCTTCTACGAATTGTCCGTGATCCCCATGTATCTCCTGTTGGGCATGTGGGGAAGCCATACGAAAAAGTACAACGAGATGACGAATCCTGAAGGCCTCAAACAGAGGGATTCGGTCGGGTTCATCTTCAACTTTGGATCCAACAGTAAAGAGTACGCCGCGATGAAACTGGTGCTCTTCCTCTCGGCCTTTGCCGTCGCGGCGCTGATGGGTATCTTGCTGATCTACAAGTTCTCAGGGCTCAATACCTTCGACATTCTGGTCCTGCGTGAACAGGCCAAGTTGATGAACATCCCGGTCTTGGGTACGACGCTGGACAAGATCATTTGGCTACTGATTTTCTTTGGCTTTGCCTCGATTGCGCCGCTGTGGCCGCTGCACTCCTGGTCTCCTGTGGGCCACGCAGCTGCGCCGGCCGCCACGAGCATGTTGCATGCGGGTGTGCTCATGAAGCTCGGCCATTTTTCGATCATTCGCGTGGCCTTTGAGATTCTGCCGGAGACCACCAGAGAACTCATGCCCATCGCTGCCGTGCTCTGCATGTTCAGTATCGTGTATGGCGGGTTCGTGGCGTTCTACGCCAAAGATACAAAGTACGTCATCGGGTATTCCAGTTCGAGTCACATGGGCTATGTCTTCCTAGGCATGGCCTCCTTGGACTACATCAGCTTGACCGGCGCGGTGATGTATATGTTCGCCCATGCCATGGCCACGGGCATGCTCTTCGCCATGGCCGGATGGGTGTACGATCAGACGCACAGCCGCGACATTCCCTCGCTCGGCGGGCTCTCGAATCGCATGCCGTTTATCTCCGGCTGTTTCGTGGTTGCTTGCATGGCCTCGATCGGCGTGCCCGGCACCGTAAACTTCATCGCCGAAGTCATGATCATCGTCGGCAGTTGGAACAAGTATCCGTTCCAAGTCATCGTGGCCGTGGTCGGCATCGTCTTGACCCTGGCCTACTTGTTCAAGATGATGCGCGGGCTCTTCTACGGACCCATGGACCAGAAGTACAGTCACGCGCACGACGCAGTCGCCGTGGTTGACCGTCTTCCACTCTTGATCATGATTACCGTCAGCATCGGGTTCTTTTTCTTCCCCAGGCACCTCTATCATGTGGTGCGGTCGGGCGTCGATCCTTTGATCGCGAGGATCACCCTCGTCGTACCGGTGGCGACGCTCGATCGTGAATCGCTACACGTGAAACGTGAATCGACAAGTCCGCCGGGGACGCCTGATGCTCCTCTCTTGACGAGCACCCCCGCACCCCGCACCCCGGACCCGTTACGAGGGCTCGAATGACCTTCTCATTCACGATGTCTCCCTCCGATCTCTTGTTGCTGTTACCGGAAATCCTGCTCACGTCCTGGTTATGTCTCATCCTGATCATTGACTTCTCGTTCCCTCGGCTGCCCAACGAACAATTAGCCTATTTCAGCATCGCCGGGCTCGTCGCCACTCTAGGCTGCCTTGCCTGGTTCGATATTGCCGGCATCACCGGAAACCTCTTCGCGAACATGTTCGCCCTCGACCGGATGGCCCTGTTTTTCAAAATGTTCATCGTCGGATCGACGATCCTTGTCATTCTGGCCTCCATCGATTACATCCATCGATTCAGGTTCTTCCGCGGAGAGTATTATTTTCTGATCATGATGTCGGCCCTCGGAATGATGTTTATGGCTTCCGCGAACGACCTCCTGTCTGTCTTCGTCGCCCTGGAATTTTCCACAATCGGCTTCTATGTCCTCGTTACGTATCTTCGCGAGGACATGGCTTCGAACGAAGCGGGCATCAAGTTTTTCATTCTGGGCATCTTCGCCGCCGGCCTCCTCGCCTATGGCATCAGCTTGGTCTATGGAGAAACAGGCAAACTGGTGTTTTCCGATATGAAGGCGGCACAGGCCACACCAGGATTGGCCATTGGCTTCCTGCTGATTTTCGGCGCATTAGGATTCAAAATCGGCGTCGTTCCCTTCCACTCGTGGATTCCAGACACCTATCATGGGTCTCCGACACCAGTAACGGCGTTCCTCTCGATCGCACCCAAGGGAGCGGCCCTTGCCATCCTCCTGAGAATGTTCCTCGTTGCCTTGGCTACCTTTAAGCCAATCTGGGCTCTGCTGCTTGTCGCTACGTCCATCTTGTCCATGACCTACGGTAACATCGTGGCTATCGCCCAAAAGAACATGAAACGGCTCTTGGCCTATTCCGGTATCGCCCAGATCGGCAACGTGCTGATCGGTCTCGCGACCGGTACGAAGATGGGCAGCGACGCGATGCTGTTCTACCTCCTGACCTATCTTTTTGCCAATCTCGGCGCCTTTGCCATTATCATCGCCGTGAGCGAAGCCATCGGCAGTGAAGAAATCGACGACTACAGCGGCCTGGGCCGCCGGTCGCCCTTTCTTGCCTTTTCGATGCTCATTTTCCTCTTGTCGCTGGCCGGGGTGCCTCCGCTGGCCGGCTTCATAGGCAAATTGTACATCTTTGTCGCGGCCATGAAGGAAGGGCTCTACGCGCTCATCGCCGTGGGGCTCATCAACATCGTCATTTCCCTGTACTACTACCTCATCGTCGTAAAGAAGATGTACATCAGCGAACCCCACGACTCATCACCCCTCAAGATCTCGGGCCCGATCAAAGTGGTGGTCTATGTCTGTCTTGCCGGCACCCTCGTGATCGGCATTTATCCGCAACCATTCACCGACTGGGTTGTCTCGGCCATCCTGACGTTTTCAAACGTAGCTGATCCAACCGCATCCCTTCCCGTTCCCCCTGCCGTCATCCCTTTCGGAGGCTAAGGCCACGGGGATGGTTTCCCAGCGTCAAACAAGCATTCTTCTAAAATATTTCTTGCAGGGTCTTCCGGAGGAGGGTACAGTTTCCACGAGATTGGCTCACATCCCCATGCCCGCGCCCGCTTGAACCATGGAATCCGTCACGCAGGAACGTCCATCCACACCAGTACCTATTCGATCGGAAGCAGTTCCTGACAGCAATCCGGAACCGACTCCCAAGACCAGCGGTCCCATGGCGTGGTTCACCCATTGGTCGATCGAGCGACGCGTCCTTGCGGGGTTTGGGCTCGTCTTTGCCGGCATTGTGGTCATCAGTGCCGTCTCCTACCGCAACACCGCCGTCTTGATCGAGAACAGCCGGCTCGATACCAAGAGCCACGAATTGATACAGCTGCTCGGCTCAGTCGGAGAAGCCCTCGACGCCGCAGAAAGTGGCCATCGGCGCTATCTCGTCACCGGCGACGAGTCGTACCTCAAATCTTACCGGACCGTTGTCGAACAAATGCCCGAATACCTTAGGTACCTCAGAGGACTGACGAACGAGGGACCTGAACAACAGGCCCGCGTGCCGACACTCGAACAGCTCATTGCCAGGCAATTAGGAGCAGAGGCGGAAGCCATCGCCCAACGTAAGGAGCATGGCTATGAGGCTGTGCGCCACCTCGCACTCTCCGGAGCGGCAAAGAAGGAACTCGAGGGAATCCATCGCCTGATGACGGAGTTCGACTCGGCCGAACAACGAGTACTTCATGCCCGTGTGGCGCAATCCGCTGGCAGCATGAAAAACACGATCGTCTTGCTCGGACTCGGTGCAGTCCTGCAATTGATCCTCTTGGCCTCCGTATACTTTCTGATCCATCACGACGTCACCGAGCGACGCCGCGTGGCCACGGAGTTGCAGCGCCGGGGCGAGCTGCTTGAGGCCGCCAATAAAGAATTAGAAGCGTTCAGCTATTCCGTGTCGCATGACCTGCGCGCCCCGCTCCGTCATATCGACGGGTATGCGGCCCTGTTGTCCAAAGCGGCTGGTGAGGCGCTCAACGACAAAGCGCGCCGCTATCTGCAGACGATTTCAGACTCCGCGAAGCAGATGGGACAGCTGATCGACGACCTGCTCGTCTTTTCCCGTATGGGTCGCCAGGACATGCTCCGCACAACGATCAACTTGGATCAACTCGTCAAGACCGTCCTTCATGATTTACGTCTTGACTTGCAAGGGCGGACAATCTCCTGGACAATGCACCCACTACCTAACGTTTCAGGAGATCCGGCGATGCTACGCCAAGTCTTCCTAAATCTGATCTCCAATGCGCTGAAATTCACAGCCACGAAGGCTGAGACGAAAATCGAGATCGGCTCCGTCAGTCGGAACTTCGGTGAAGCCGAGGTGTTTGTGCGTGACAATGGGGTAGGATTCGACATGCAATATGTAAACAAGTTATTCGGCGTCTTTCAACGCCTCCATCGGACCGACGAGTTTGAAGGCACCGGCATTGGTCTCGCCAACGTACGCCGAATCATCCATCGGCATGGTGGACGGACCTGGGCCGAAGGGGCACCGAACCAAGGGGCTACCTTCTACTTTTCGCTCCCGCTCGCGAGGTCTCTCAGATGACTACGGTCAAGCCCATCCTGCTCGCTGAAGATAATCCGCGTGACGCCGAGCTTGCGCTGGCCGCCATGGAAGAGCATCACATTGCCGACAAAGTGGTAGTCTGCCACGACGGAGCTGAAGCCCTCGACTATCTCTATTGTCGCGGAAACTTTGCCACCAGACAGCAGGGCAATCCCGTGGTCGTGTTCCTGGATCTCAAGATGCCCAAAGTCGACGGGCTCGAGGTCTTGAGAACGATTAAGAACGATGTAAACCTAAAGCCGATTCCCGTCGTCATGCTCACGTCCTCGCGCGAAGAGCGCGATTTGGCCCAAAGCTATGCGTTAGGCGCCAACGCCTATGTGGTGAAGCCAGTTGAGTTTCATCAATTTATCACGGCCGTAAAAGAACTCGGTATTTTTTGGGGCGTAATCAACGAACCGCCACCCGAAGGCTCTGACCCAATCAAATAGCCTCCTCACAAAGGACCTGTGAAAACCCCGCTCCGCCTACTCCAACTTGAGGACAATACGGTCGACGCCCAACTGATCACTGCCACCTTGATCGAGGGCGGAATCGCCTGCCAGTCGCAAATCGTCGACACACGTCAGGCCTTTGTGGCGGCCCTCAAGGAAGGCCGGATGGACCTCATCCTGGCGGACTATTCGATCCCGGGCTTCGACGGCATGACGGCGCTTATATTGGCACGTCAGCACTGTCCTAACGTGCCCTTTCTCTTCGTCTCGGCCACCATCGGAGAGGAACTGGCCATCGATGCCATGCATCAAGGCGCGACGGACTATGTGCTCAAACAAGGGCTCGGACGGCTGGTGCCCTCGGTCCAGCGCGCATTACGGGAGCTGGATGACCGCGCCGAACGGAAACGGGCAGAAGAGGCCCTTCAGCAGAGCGAGAAACAGTTTCGGCAGTCCCAGAAGATGGAAGCGGTTGGCCGGTTGGCTGGAGGAATCGCGCATGACTTCAATAATCTCCTGACTGTCATCATGGGCTACAGCCAAGTTCTCTTAACGGAACTCGGCTCTCAACACCCCCTTCGAGGAAAGATCGAGGAGACACTGAAGGCCGGCGAACGGGCCGCGACGCTGATTCGTCAACTGCTCACGTTCAGCAGCAAACAATCGCTGGACCCAAAAATTCTGTCGCTCAATACCGCTGTCACGAGTCTGGAGAGTCTGCTGCGCCGTCTCATCGGCGAGGGTATCCAGCTCGTCAGTAAACTCGATCCGGCGAAAGGACGGCTGTGCGCCGATCAAGCCCAGCTTGAACAGGTTCTGGTCAATCTCATCGTCAACGCGCGGGATGCCATGCCGAAGGGCGGAACGCTCACGATCGAAACGGCCCAGGTCGAACTGACCCGCAGTCCTGTCTACCACCTCACCCCGTTGCCGCCAGGTCCCTATGTCCGCTTGTCCGTCAGCGATACCGGTTGTGGCATGGACCGCAAGACACAATCCCATATCTTTGAACCATTCTTCACCACGAAAGGGGAAGGGAAGGGGAGCGGTCTAGGCCTTTCCACGGTGTTTGGGATTGTCACCCAATGCGGCGGTGCCATCGACGTCACCAGCCGAGTGGGACACGGTACGCGCTTCGACCTTTATTTCCCGAGTGTCGAGTCCCACATCCTCACCACCGTGCCAACCAAGCCCTTGGGACAGCCTCAGAGGGGCACGGAAACGATTCTCCTGGTAGAAGACGAACCAAGCGTACGTATTCTCGTACGAGACGAGCTGCGGAAGCTGGGCTACCGGGTCGTAGAAGCCAAGAACGGCGTCGAAGCCTGCTTGCTGGCGACGCAACAAGCAGGATCGTTGCAGCTTCTCCTGACCGACGTCGTCATGCCCGGCATGGGTGGACGGGAACTGGCACAGCATCTCTCTGTCATCAAGCCGGATTTACGAACCCTGTTCATTTCTGGGTATATGGATGACGTCGGCATCATGACCGGACAAGAAGAAGGCACGAGCAGTTTCTTGCAAAAGCCCTTCACTCCTGAGGTGCTCGCCCGCGCGGTCCGCAGTCTGCTCGATGCCAGCACGCCACCAGACAAGAGCGGCACCTCCCCATCGACACCCCGGCCAACCCCGCGCTGACCATACGTGGTTCGCATCGCACCCGTGGCCCATCTTCCTCGAAGGATTTGACGCTCCGCATCGGCTCTCTCTATACTTGATCCTGAGACACTATGGTACGGTACAACAGCTTCCACCGGTCTCTCCCTTTCACCCCTGTTGCCCGTTTTCTCCTGGGTATCTTCGTCATGTTCAGCGGACCCTCAACGACGACGGCTCAGACCCTCACGGGGGATCAGCTCGGAGACGGTTTATCCATTTCTGTCTGGAATCCTCACACGCAATGCCCAGACGTTGCACCGCTGATCGCCATCGAGATCGATCCCAATCGCTATCGCTTTGCCGTGCACTACTACCAGCAGGACGGTTTCTCAGACCCGCTCGATATTCGCCAATGGCAAGAACAAACCGGCCACGATCTGGTATTCAATGCCGGGCTCTTCCGTGAGAACTATGCGTACCTCGGGCTACTCTATGGAAAGGGTCGCTCGCTGGGGAGTAAGCGGCACACCACCTGGCTGGGATTGTTTGTGGCAGAACCGGCGGAGGATCGTTCACGACGCGCGCGGGTTTTGGACCTGACCTTTGACACATTTGACGAACAGCACGTTCCCTATCGAGAAGTTGCGCAATCACTCATGCTCCTCGACCGGACCGGAAAAATCCGTGTCCGACAAACCGGGAAGCGCGCACATCAGACCCTTGTTGCAGAACAAAGCGATGGGCATCTTCTCGTCCTTAAGACCACAGAAGTGGTGGCACTCCATACCCTTGGGGAGTGTCTTCGGGACACCTTCCCTTCCCTACGCCAAGTCATGGCCATGGATGGAGGATCCTCTTCAGACGTCGCCGTCAGCCCCTCGCTCCGACAAGCCTCGTCTGAGATGGCCGGGTTACACACCTGGTTATCCCTGTTGGAAGGCAGCACCACAACCCACGTCGGACTTCCAGCCGTAATCGGGATCAGTCCGCGCCGAGAAAAAGCCGGTTCCAAGACCGTAGACAGATGAGCCCGTCGAGATGTGCGTCGAACTAACGGGGCCCTGATTCAACCGGAAAGCCGGCCGCGAGCCAGGCATTCATGCTGCCGGTGACGTTGTAGACATGACGGTAGCCCAAATCGGCCAGCGTTTCTGCCGCAATGTTGCTGCGATGGCCGGACTGGCAATAGACAACCACATGGTCTTCCAGTTGAGCCCCGATGTCCCGATGCCGAGCCTTAATTTCTCTAAAATCAATGTTCAGATCGGTTCCGGGAATGAATCCTGCCGCATGTTCTTCCGCAGATCGGACATCGATCAAGATGAAACCCTTCTGCGACATCGAAGGCGCCTTGGTCAACCCGGCACGCAGCTGCTGGACTGTGAGCAAGTAGGAATGATGGGCAGACACACCACTAATCGAGACCGTAGACAGCAGAAACAGACCGACAATGGTGAGGACGATGCGCCTGGTCATGGTTGGCCTCCTTCAACAAACAGGGCGGTGAGTTGTCCGACCGGGGTCACTCTCACGGGTATATATTAGGGACCAAATGAAGATCTGGTCAAGGCTCGCCATCATCTTCGTTATCGTCTTGGCCGGCTGTGCCGAGGGGGCAAAACTGGTTCAGGAAAGGGAAGAAGGAGGGGTCGTCACCTATCCCTTCAAGGGGGAACAGGGATCGATGCTGTCATCGTTTCGGCAAGACGCCCTCGCCCTGATGAAGGAGAAATGCGGCGGACCCTATAACATCGTGAGGGAAGGAGAAGCCAAAGGCCGAACCCGCATGACCAGCCCGGTAGAAGGCGCACAGGAAATCGTGCAGGAGCGCCGGTGGGGTATTCAGTTCCAATGCAAATAAGAGAGTCTCTTCTGTAAACCCAGCAGGCTGTTCAAAAAGGCCGTCCGGCAAGGCCGCAGCAAGCGAAGAGGCGAAGCGTGCTCTGTCCCGTACGTTGAACCTCTGAGCGATGCGAGAACGAAGCTGGCGGACTTTTTCAACAGCCTGCTAGGAGCGAGTTGGTTGCGCGCGGGTCAGGTCGTCAATGGTCAGCAGACTCAGGAGGGTCAGCCCTTCAGCCTCAACCTTACGCCGCCCGCCCTGTTCCTTCCGATCTACGATCACCAAGGCATGCGTCACAACCAGGCCAGCAGCCCTGGCAGCCGCAACAGCCTTGAGAAGCGACCCCCCGCTTGTGAGCACATCATCCACGATTAATGCGCGATCACTTGACTTCACGACGCCCTCAATCAACTTCCCCAACCCATGATCTTTGGGCTGCTTGCGGACGACAAAGGTTCTCCATTCCTGCCTGGGCGTAGCCATATAGGCATAATCTGAAATCGTCGTGGCAATCGAGATCGCCCCGATCTCGAGCCCCCCGATACAGTCGATCGGCAGGTGGTTGAGCCTCTGCCACGCGAGCCTCGCGACAAGTGCTCGAGCGCTCGGTTGCGCCATCAACGCGCGACAATCGACATAGTACGGGCTGGTAAGGCCGGAGGCCAATCGAAATCCCTTGTTGGGATCCCACTTAAACGCATGAGTCGTATAGAAGGCTTCGACAAGGTTGTTCTTGAGCATGTGAGAACTTCACTTTCTCGAATTGGCGACTGATACACTCTCCCGCGCGCACCGAGCCTCATGATCGAGCGTCACTCGCGCGTCTAGACTAGACAGCCGCTTTATCCGAAGACATCGCCTTGCCTTTGTCCGGCATTGTCTTCGGCTTAGACTCGACTTGCGATTTGGTCACCTATGAATTTACAGATTTAAATGGTTCTCCTCAAAAACACGTTTTATCTTGGCCTATAGACGAA
>VBOM01000457.1 GCA_005877535.1 Nitrospirota bacterium
AAGGCGAAGGCCGGCATCATGTCGATCGTCGATGTCTTGCAAGCCGAAGCAGCCGTCGCGTCGCGGGTCGAGCAGGTACTGGTTGCGGATAAAACGATTCGAGACCAGGAAGATCAGCTGCGCAGATTGCTCAATCCTGCGGAAGAGGACCTGCGTCAAGACTTGCGTTTGACCCCGCTCGACCAACCGGTGGTAACCCTCGAACCGATCAGTCTGCAGGAAGCCATCGACACGGCCATCGAGCAGCGTCCAGAAATCGTCCAGGCGAAGAAGAACATGGAGTCGAGCGATCTGAATACACAATTTGCCAAGAATCAACTCCTCCCGACTCTGTCGTTTCAAGGCACGATGGGAATGGCAGGGCTCGGAAGTAGCTATAGCAACTCGGTGAACAATAACTTTAACGGAGATTTCTATAATTATGGCGCGGGGCTCGTCTTAAGCTACCCCCTCGGCAACCGGTCAGCCTGGAGCACCTACAACAAACGGCAGCTGGAGGAGCAGAACGCCGAAGCGTCGCTCGTAAGTGTGCGGCAGCAGATCATTGTAGGAGTCCGGGAAGCGGTCCGGCGCGTTCAGACAGATTTCAAGCGGATCGAAACCACCAGATCGGCCAGAATCATGGCAGAAAAGCAGTTGCAGGCGGAGCAAGAGCGCCTGAAAGTCGGGCTCAGCACCACACGCTTTGTGCTCGACTTCCAACGAGATCTCGCGACGGCCCAAGGGAACGAGTTGCGCGCCACAGTCGACTACAACAAATCGCTTTCCAACTTCGCGCGGCACAAAGCCACCACACTCGACCGTTATAATCTTCAACTGAATTGACAACTTCCATGATGGCGCCTGAGCCCGGTCGGCACGCGACACTGGCTCAGGCCGAAGAATGGGGAGCAGCCCTCGCGCTGCTCCCCATTGCCGCAACGCTCGCCTTCTACGCCCTTCCCGCCTCGTTCCAAGAACAGAAGCTGGTTCTGTTCATACCCCAAATCCTTGCCTACCTCACCTTTGGCTTTTGGGCTGCGCACAACCGCAATATCATATCTCGTCTGGGGCTGGAGAAAGGGAACGTACGGAATGGCCTACGCTGGGGACTGCTGACAGGCCTGCTTCTCGGCTGCCTGAATTCGTTCGTGATTCTCTCGGTCTATCCGCATCTAGGCTATGACATCAGTTTCCTCAAGACCACACCACATGGCCGACTCCCCCTCTTGGTCATGATCCCCTGGTTCATCTGCGGCATCGCCCTCTTCGTAGAACTGAATTTTCGCGGATTTCTCCTCGGACGGCTGGCCGCACTTGAATCGGGACTATGGAGGTCCGGCTTGGCCCGACGCCTTTCGCCTATTGCTATCATCACCTGCGCACTGATATTTGCTTTCGACCCCTTCATGGTGAATACTTTCCATCACCTTCATTGGATCGCCCTATGGGACGGCCTCATCTGGGGAATCATTTACCTGCGCACACGTAATCTCTACATCACGATCTGCGCGCATGCGGTCGAAGTCATTGTGATGTATAGCGCCGTGAGAACGGCGATCGGATAACAATTGTTTCATTTTTCCATTGGCGATTGATTGATTGAAATAACTCAATGACGCAATGGTTCAATTTCAATGAATCCCTCCTTCTCCAGTTACCTCGTCAACGATGTCTTCGGTGACCCCGGAGTCTATGTGGAGGTCCGCTGGTCGAAGCAGGCCCTGCTGTTTGACCTAGGCCACAATGACAGGCTGGGACCAACGAGGCTCCTGCGTGCCAACGACATATTCATTTCCCACACGCACTTGGACCACTTCATCGGGTTCGATGCAGTCCTGCGAGTGGCCTTGGGACGAGGCAAGACCGTCCGACTATCAGGCCCTCCTGGATTAATCAACAATGTGCAGGGCAAATTGCAGGGCTACACGTGGAATCTGGTCGATGGCTATCCACTGACCCTTGATGTCCAGGAGTTTCACCCCCAGAAAATCCGGCGGGCACTTTTCCGCGCAACCGACGGGTTCCGCCAGGATGAACAACCGATTCGCCCTCTCGTGCCGGAACCAGCTACAGGCCAATTCACAGTCCTCAACGATCCCATGTTCACCGTGAGCGCGGTCTCCTTGAACCATCGCGTTCCCTCGTTTGCCTATTCCCTGGAGGAACCGTTCCACATCAATGTGAACAAGCAGAAGCTCCACGAGGCGGACCTGCCTGTCGGTTCCTGCCTCAAAGACGTGAAACGGTATATCTGGCAGGGTCAACCGGATGGATTCCGCTTCACGGCCACACTCTATGATGAGCACCACCGCGAGGAGCGGGAGCTTATTTTGGGCGAAATCAAAAAACGATTTTGCACCATCTCACGCGGGCAGAAGATCGTCTAC
>VBOM01000458.1 GCA_005877535.1 Nitrospirota bacterium
TCCTGATTTTGCAAGGCTTTGTCCTGGATAACGATCAATTGCCCAAGAAACGATACAAAGTCCAAAGGCATGATACATCACGTATCTTGTTGCGGTATCGAACACCTGGAGCATAGGCGTATCCAGAATTTCCTTGAGTGCATGGGCACCAAAGGCGCCGGCAGCAACGCCGCATCCCGCCAATATGCTCCCAAGCACCAGGAACCGCTGAGAGAGTGACCGACCTATCATGGTATCCTCCTCGTTCGTGGTCTGCCATGTTTACCTGGCTCAATCCGTTGACGTGGTTTTCTCTTGTTGGTTGGTCTCGTTCAACCAACAAGAGAAACCAACGGGTCACATCGAATGTGGATTCTAGCAGAGAGGACTGAGTCTAGATATGCCTCTCGAATCGCCCACTGTGTATTCTCCTTCGTGGAAACCCCATAGGGTGCTGCGGGGACCTTTATCGTTTCCGGTAAGGTTACGGGCCAGTTTATCAAGGGCTCTGAAGGCATGAGCTAGAACTGTATTGGCATCCACTCATTTCATGAACTCACGATAGGCGGCTATCAGACACCATGCCATTTCCGGGAAGGTTGCATTCAAACGGAGCAAACGTTTCTCCAAGACCTCCTGTTGAAGAGGTAGATCTTCGGCGGGAACGAGCGTTGGTGGATTGCTGGAGAAGTTCGGTAGAACCTCACACCAGACGCAAATGGCCAAAGTCCGCGATTCGTCGATCGAAAGGTTGAAACTTCCATAGGTCGGGAGCAGGAGATGCAGACAATTACCTTAGTACACCACCATTTAGGGTAAGCCCCCTCCTCTGAGGAATAGCCACACATTCCTATCCCAAGCTATCCTGCGCCTAACATGAGGGCACAGGGAAAACGACAGACCTGGTGGGATAGTCCGAAGTTTACGATTGACTGCGTGCTAGCGAACGTAAACAGGCAACTTGAAGCTGATGGGTGCGTCCTCGAACGCTTAGAGGCTGGATGTAAGCTCATCACCCCTGATCATCTGCGAGCAGGGGACTTTGTGAAAGTCCAATTATGGTTGGAAGGCGAAGAAGTCTTTATTGACATCCGGCTGGCGGAAGTCAGAAGCGTTCACGAGCACTGGATCGCGGTGGAAATGATCCAGGTGAGCCCAGATGACCGGATGAGACTGAAACGATTTATCGATGACCCCGCAGCCATGCGCATCGAAGAACCTGCTCTCCTCAACCATCTTCTCATTCGGGCCTAGGAGCCTGTCCTGGTAAAATCAATTACACTGTAGGTCGGTCAATCAAATCGCTCGCGGCCACGGCAAAGCAGTCGGACGAAACCTGTGTTCACCATGTTGACATTGCGTGGCTCGGAGCCGGCAATACGACAGGTCGGCAGTGACAATATTGATGTCGAGGAGGCCGGCCTGCTCGGCAGCTTGGACCACTTGAGAAAGCGGACATTGCAAAGCGGAACAACGTGAGCGCAGCAGGAGCACGCTTCCCTGTCCTGTACGGAGTATCCACTTTACGAACCTTGGCATGACAGCCGCCGCCTTGTTTGTGATCGATTTTCTTTGCTACCTCCTCGCCAGACCAATCTGTCTAGGGCGATTTTCCATTCTGGGATGTTGCGTTACTTCAGTATCATGCCACTCCTTACCGTTCACCTCTGTCCATAATCCATGTGCGATCCGTTGCTCGAACCCAAACAATGTTGCCTTGTTGAGCAAATCCTTCAAGTATCTAATATCGGCAACCTTCAGAGTCTTGGAGCGTGGTGTGGTAGCAAGCCTTCGTTCATGGCAACACGCTCCCGCGGCGAAGGTTGCACGATTTGTTAGCCGTCAAGGACCTGCAATTGTCGTGATGCCAGCTCCGCTGTGTCAATTGCATTTGGATACGTAAGGCATCTTCAGCACGCAAGACCGCTATTGTTGGCATAAATAAATATAGTGATTGCCAAGAGAAGGAAAATCGAAACCCTAATGTGTGTCAGACATGTTTTGGGTACATGCCCATTGCTTGCACCAAACACTTGCGGGAGACCATGAACTTCCTGAAAGGTATGGAGAGAAATGTAGCAGTTGGTGGGGATGGAGGGGCTTGAACCCTCACGTCGGTTGCCCGACTCAGGATTTTAAGTCCTGTGCGTATGCCAATTTCGCCACATCCCCTCTCTTCTTCAGCTGGCTACGAGTTGGGATAATCCCACGAAGGAGAGGAGAGCCGCAAGCCTGTAGGGCAGAAACGTCCCTAGCGTCTAAAAAACGTCGCCACTCTGGCACTAGAGGATAAATGGCAGAACTCTAGCATCGGAGGCCAGCAAGCCATCGCAATCCACTTTGATATTCTGGAATTTCGATGGCCCACACGTGAGGAATAAGAGGAGAACGCCCCAGCAGAATGTTCAAAAAGGCCAGACCTCTCACCCACCCCACCCTGGCGTGCCTTTTCTTGGGCGGACTTTTTCAGCATTCTGCAAGGTCGGTCAAGATCAGCGTCGTAGGCGCAAACACCCTGGTAACAAGGGGTTCGCGCGCAGGTCTGATCGTTGAGCAAGTCGATCCAACTACACCGCTTCGATCCGGAGTTTCTGATCGTCCTTGCGGATGAGAGACTTACTTCGATCCATTACTTCTTTCACGCCGGATTGGACCGTCCGACTCCATCGAGTCGCTTGCAATTGGGCCTTTTTCGTATAGCGACCGACATCGCGCCTGGTTTCTGCCCCCGTTTGCGGAGCGAAGAGTAATCCTATCCCCGCTCCAATCACCGCCCCACCTGCCACCAATGCTGCGACCTTCGCTGCCTGGCTTCCCTGGTTTGACATCGTGAACCTCCTTAACAGGGTTAA
>VBOM01000459.1 GCA_005877535.1 Nitrospirota bacterium
GTGACTTGGCGCCGGCGCGCTGTCGCGATCTGGAGTGGTCTGTGCCGGTTGTGGGAATGTGGAAGGTTTCGTCTTCTTCTGCTGGCCATGCCTCGGCTGTGCCCAGCGATGATATTCCAACAGGACCGCAATACAATGACGGCACATCGGTTCTTCCGGCAGTGCGCAGCTGCACTTTGAGATGAGGTGCCCCTCCTTAAGACGGATCGTCTGTTCGTAGAGGCCGGAATTCCCGATGACGGCGGACGAAATCTGGGCATCGTCGGCCTCGACGATCCGAACGCGATTTTCAGAGAGGTACTGATTGCCGATATGAAAGGCATTGCGATCAACTACCGCCTGGATCATCGAAGGATCCAGGAGACTTAACCGCTCAGCGGAACAGGGGATCTTGTTTCGCATGCGCTGCGTTCCCAATCGCTGACAACTCCAACTGATATTGCGGTATAGTCTGAAACAGACCGGGATGACTGTCAAGGGTTCACCGGTTTTCAGCCAATGGTTGCATCACCGCTGGCCCCTTCCATCAATCAATGCCAAACGGCGCATACCCTTTGATTGTAATGGCACGGTGCCAGTTTCAATGGATTGTAGACAGGCATTTAGGAGAGCCACTGATTCGCTCGCACTCACTAGACGGATTCGCTGCCAGCAACGGCGTAATAACGGATGAGGCGTCCAGAGCGATCACCAGAAACGTCTTCTATACCTCTCACTGCTTTCTCAACATCGGCGAGGCGGCCCCTGCGCACTGACCGGTGTCAGCCACAAATAGTCCGCAATCTTCTCGGTGATCATGTCTTGTAATTCCTCGACGCGCCCCAACTCGAAAGACGTCATATATACGCTGACCTGGCGAACTTGATCAGTTAGGCGGCGGGCCACTCGCTTCGGAACCGGAAGGTTGTACTGTATGTGCCCGCCCCCTGTATAGCTCACCAGCGGCCCAGCCAGCGGATCGCTACCCGAGCGAATCTGATTGAGGCGATGGACCAATGTCTTGGCCATCCCTTCATCGCGAACCATGGAGGCTTCGAACATCGTCTGATAGAAGCTGTCAGCCCCCCCACCATGACAGGCCTGGAGCTGCTGAAGAATACGCTTCCGATAGATCGGATCATCGACAATGGCTTCGTCCTTCATGCCCCACTGTGTCATCATTGGGTCAGACTCAGCCTGAGCCAAACCGTTCTTAGCGACGAGCCTCACCAACGGCTTCGGAGGATTCATGGCATCCACAGGCCAATGTTGTTCTTTTGCCAACCGAAC
>VBOM01000460.1 GCA_005877535.1 Nitrospirota bacterium
CTCTCGAGATGGGCAAGATGGCAACCTTGACGCTCATGGACCAGGTCGTTATGCTGACACATTCACCGGCTGACATCGACAGATCTACGATCTCTACTATCACGTGACCCGCACCGGCCGACTCATGAATTCTCCCGCACAGGCTCTTGCAGACTTTCGTTCACAGGTCACCCAGCTCTTGCAGGAACGCGACAAGGAGTGGGAAGCCTCACGCAAACTTGTTGAGGCAAGGCAGCTCACTACGACGTTGAAACGGTTGATCGAAGAAGCCCACCGCGTCGACCTTCCGGTCATCATCCGAGATGCGGTCACCCTGGCGTTGGGGAACTCAGAAGCCGCACGAATTCAGGATCTCCCCGGCCCCCGACTCAAAGAACTCACAGGGCTCCCCCCGACAAAAGCCGTGCGGGCCCTCTGTGTGTGGTTCGGCGTCGTAGAGGGCACGACGTCCCAGTGGCCAGTGACCTCCCTGCGAAGCGAGGAGATTGAGGCTTTCGCCCACTCCCACTTTAATCCCTTTGACCTGCTGCTTGATGCGGACGTGGCCTCTCTACTCGATCTGGGGGCCGGCGACCTCTCATTTGCCACGGAGCTGGTCGAGCAATACGTGGCCCCCCTTCAACAGCAACAGCGCGAGTTGATTCTCCATAGCCTCGATCGGCTTCAGCCAGGCTCAAAGCTGGGTGGTCCACTTCATCCGGAACGGGAGCGACTCAACGGCCTGCGATCTCGGACTGGGCTCTCGTTTCAATTCTACGGAAACCAGGACATGTTCGACCTGGGCAACCTCTACCTGGCTGGCAAGCTCGCTCCCCGTTATACGATCACGACCTGCTGGGCTCCCGCTACACCCACGTTTGCCTACGAGCCGACTCGATTATCCGATCAAATCATCACTCAAGAGCTTCATCGAACCAAAGGCACGTTTCGACAGACCCTCTTTTCCGGCGAAGGGGCCTTGGAGGTCCTGCATGGAGACCGCGCACTGCTCTTTCCGCCATGGAAGTTCGAGATTCGAGGTCCGCTTGTCCTGCTCGACCTGCTGGCGAGCCGAGGTCTCTTCTGTGTCCTCGGAGCCGTCGATACCCAGGTCTTCTGGGAAA
>VBOM01000461.1 GCA_005877535.1 Nitrospirota bacterium
GTGCAAATGTTTCGAGGAGTGCTTCCCTGGTCGTGATCAGGTAGTTCACCCGAATCGTTAACGGAGGCGCGACGCTGACCCCCTCGCAGACCATTTCTGCAGAGCCCACGCCCAGACGTTCCACCCATCGACGACTGAGCCAGCCTGGAACCGAGTACCGCAGGGCCAGACCCTGGGCTGCATCAAGATCCATGCTGGGCCAGGGCCGAGCCGGATGGCGCAGGAGCGCGCGCAATACCGCATTGACGAACCCGCTCCAGTCTCTGCCAACTGTGCCGGTAAAGGCCCTGGCTAGGTTGACTGATTCGTTGACCGCGGCAGATTGCGGAATACGATCTAAAAACAGGAGTTGGTAGGCGCCAAGCCTGAGCACCATCTGCACGGCGACGGGAAGGCGGGGAAGCGGCTTTTCCAAGACTGGTTCCAGACGCCAATCGATAGTCGAAAGACGCCGCAAGACGCCATAGGTGATCTCCACTGTGAGAGCTCGTTCCCTTCTGTCGAACGAGCATCGCGCGAGAGCACGGTCTAATAGGACATCGATCCCTTCCTCACTCTTGACGGACTCCACCAACAATGATAGGGCGATCGTACGCGCCGACGGTGCGTTCTGGGTAGCGAATAACGATCGAGAACCGGAAGTCATAGAGGGCTCAAGATGGGGACGCTCCGATTGTGTGCTGAGCGGATAGGACCCTAGCAAGCTGCGGAAAACTCAGTGGGGATGCCGGAACTTCGCTGATCCGCACGTCTAGGATAACAGGAGAACTGCCCGCAGGATGCTCAAAACGTCCAGACTTCTCACCCGCCCAGCCCTGGCGGTTATTTCTTCCACCCGCCCTGAGCCTGCCAAGACAGACTCTTCGCCCTGGGACGCGTCTTGTCCCTAGCAAGGCCGCAGGTCCGAGTCTGACATCGTTTCACCCCTCACGTTTCACGGTTCTTGGGAGCGATGCGAGAACGCGCTGTCGGGCTTTTTCAGCAGACTGCTAGGGAATAGCCGGTCCTCCTAATCGCAATCCAACAGCAATGGGATGGCCTGCCAAGTATTGAGCTACGGCCATGCGACGGCTGTTAGCCGGCTGCAATTCCATCACGGCAAGAATTCCATCCCCGGTCGCAACGTGAATCGTCTCGTTCGTGAGGGCGACGATCACCCCCGGAGGTTTCGTCGCGGGTCCTGGAAGTGCCAGGGCTCGCCAGATTGTCCAGCTGTTACCTCCCGCCACGGTTGTGTAGGCCCCGGGCCAGGGAGAGAGTCCGCGGACCCGATTGCCCAGGGCAATGGCAGGCAGGGCCCAATCGATTACACCATCTTCCTTTTTCAGCAACGGCGCCAAGGTCGCCCGTGAAGCATCTTGCGGCCGTGGTACGAGGGTGCCGGCCTTGAGTTGCGCAATCGTCTCAACCAGCAGTCTGCCTCCCAGCTCAGCTAATCGTGGCGAGAGGGTGCCAGGGGTATCGTCCGGTGTAATAGGGACGGCCTCTTGAAGCAACAGGGCGCCGGTATCCATTCCCTCATCCATGAGCATGGTCGTAATTCCTGTTTCCGTTTCGCCGTTGATGATGGCCCACTGAATCGGACCAGCGCCGCGATATTTTGGAAGAAGGGATCCGTGCACATTAATACAGCCTTGCGGGGGAAGCGAGAGGATCATTGGCGGCAAGATACGCCCGAACGCCGCGACCGCAATCAGGTCCGGTTTCCACCCAAACAGAGCATGGAGAAATTCAGGCTCCTTCATCTTGAACGGTTGCAGCAGAGGAATCTGCTCTCGCTCGGCCAGGAGTTTCACCGGTGACGGAGTGAGGATATGCCCGCGCCCTTTCGGGCGGTCCGGTTGAGTGACAACACCGACAACGGAATCGTCCGACCTCAACAAGGCCTCAAGGGAAGCCGCCGCAAAATCTGGCGTGCCCATGAACACGAGACGCATGTTATCGCTTTAGCATTGCAAATGAGCGAAAGCAACTTGGAAGCAGGGACGTTGTCTTGACTTGCCGTTCAGCGCTTTGTTAGCATCGGCGCGCGGGGTGGAGCAGCCCGGTAGCTCGTTGGGCTCATAACCCAAAGGTCGAAGGTTCAAATCCTTCCCCCGCAACCAACCTTCTCTCTTTTCTCTCAACAGCTTACAGCGGATTCGCTCCCGACCATTGCTCCAGCATAATTAGCCGATTGTGCTAAAACTGTGCTAACTCCTGCCGGAACCCGATCCAAGATCTCGATCCCCGC
>VBOM01000462.1 GCA_005877535.1 Nitrospirota bacterium
CACGTCGCCAAAGATGTGAGCAATGCCCCTAAGTCAATCTCTCCGCCTCCATCCCAGGATGCCTACTTCCGAGGTACTCCATTAGGTCTGTGCCATAGTCAGGGCGTGCGCTATCCTTTGCCCATGAACGAGGGCTTACAACAAGGAGACCATGTCATGACCTGCATATGCTGCCACGGCTTGATGGTGGAAGACGACTTTTTGGACTTTCAAGGAACCTCTGGCTTTATGTGGATGAGAGCCTGGCCTAGTCCTGCCAAGTCACTAGAGGGCTCATTCTCGCAATTCTCCCATGCATGCAGCCAGTAGCTGGAGCGGAAGGGAATTCTTCAGAGAAATAGTGACGCTGTAGAATCGGACTGGGAGGTCAGGAATCCCGCCGCGTTGCTTTCTCGGCCAACTCTACTAAACAACGCTTTCCGGGAGTGCTCTTGAGATCTATCACTGCCGCTATGGCACGATGTGCATACTCGCTTGCCAACTGATTAGCCGCATCAAGAATATTTCTTGACATGGTAAGCCTGACTAATGATTGCTTACCTATTTTTGCAAGCCCATTTGGTGTGGCCTTGAGCGAGTCGTAGGCCTTCGCACCCAAAATAGTGGGCTTGCCTTTGCCAAGATCCATCCGTACAGGCTTCTGGAGCATATGCGGTGACCCTATCATATCCAGGATGTCGTCCCGAATCTGAAAAGCCATACCCAGGTTTCTCCCATACTCCACTAGTTTCAAGGTCACGGAGTCAGGTAATTTGTTAGCCACTGCACCAAGCTTCATAGATGCTTCGAACAATGAAGCAGTTTTAAATTGTATCATTCGAATGTACTGTTTCTCGGTGTAAACATCTCCCCTTGTCTCAACTGCTTGACCTAGTAACAGTTTAAAAGTCGTGTCATATAAAATGCGGCGCATTCCTCGCGTTTCGCCGATGCTGCGATGAGCACGCAGCAAAAGCATTCCAGCAGATACGATTGCAACATCATAGCCATATTTTTTATGAAGAGTACCTATTCCCCTACGCTTCGGCGACTCATCAATTATATCATCGAGAATTAGGCTACTGACGTGTATCATTTCTAACGCAACCGCCGCATCTAAGACGCACACATTATGCCGTTTTCCTGTTACCTCCGAGGCGCACAACGCTAGAACTGGGCGTATTAGCTTGCCTCCGGCACATAGCAATTCCATGATTGAATCATTGAACACTGAAGGGAATGAGTTGATTCGTGCAAGTGATGTCAAGCGACGCTCTATGAGGGAAGAATAGAGTCTTGCTCTTGGAATCTGTTCAATCCAGCTGACTTCATTAATCTTTTTTCCGTTGCATGATTCTACTAGCATTTGAGCGGCCTTTGTAATGGCGGACGCAATAGTCACACCTGCATTCTCTCGCGTTATGATTTCTTCTTTTGTGGCTTGCAGATTGCGATCATTTCCAATAACGATCGCAATAAATCAGACCCTTTTCCGGTCAGATCTGCAATCCTCCTTATAGGCTTCACTGCCGCCGCAAGGTCCCTAGGTAGGCTAAGATCCGTGTCCTAGAAAGACATCGAAGAGTATGACCGCCGAGGTAGGTCCTTTTCCCGTCTCCAACAATTTATCCCTATTTAAGGCGAAGATTAAACATAGGGTAGTGGGGCCGTCCCCTAAGACGAATCCTCGCTCCTACCGTAGAATTCGAGTAAACTTTTAATCTCATCCTCTGTAAGATCGTGACTGTTTCGTCGCAATAACTACCACCAGCGAGCATTCCTAGCACAAAAGGCAATTCTTTTTCCATAGACGTGCCAACAGAGTTCTCTAGGGCTCTCCCTTTGCCGCAATGTTAGGGCCGATACCTCAAACTGGTATATTCGGTTTTGACTTCGCTTTCGGCAATCGTTTCGGTTATGTAATAACCCGCCTCGACATAGCCCGCACCACCTTTAAGAGATTGGCCATCAGCGAACGCCAAGTTAATTCTGTAGCTGGACTTACCTGGGACGTAGAAGGTCGCGCTGCGGGTGGCGTCTATCGCCAGATTTGCAAACTCAACTAGCCATGTTCATGAACGAGTCGTAGTGAGGCTATTCCTTTACCCGAAGCGTTATGCAGCCTTACGGTAGCGATCGATGCACCCAAGTGCAGCGCGGCAGCCACGACAACGCCGGCAGCAAAGCTGACCAAAACCAAGGTTATCAAGGTATTCAAGGTTATCATGATCAGCCCCCAGTAGTTAGGCCACTATTTAAATTCCTGCACGCTGGGCCAATCCTCACTGCCCAGGTTGGCCGTGCCATCGATAAAACCGAGCCCGCCGCGGCTGCCGGGGAAGGTGAAGCCCTGATAGTATGCCTTGGGTGTGAACGCCTTACTGCAATGCACTAGGCTGCTATCGCGGTTCACTCAATCCCAAACGTTCGTCTAACTCCCGTACGAGGATCAAGCCAACATCGGAGGTGACCCGCGATCCTTGGAAATCGACCTTCAACGAAGCATTAAAAGTGAGCTGAAATGGTTGATTTATTCTCTCACCCATTGGGTATGGACCTCCTCAAGACTTCCTTGGCTTGATTCAAGCATGAATGCAGGCGATGAGTTTCTTATACACCCGTATCACGGATTTTCAAATCGGAAATCCGGGATAAGGAGGCCAGGTCACAACAGCAGCGACTTCACACAC
>VBOM01000463.1 GCA_005877535.1 Nitrospirota bacterium
TAAAGTTCTCCGGCAGGGCTATCTGAATTTGATTCCCTTCGATTCGCACGGGACAGCAGGCGACGGTGACTTTCGGATTCTCCGGTCGTTTGCCGGTTTGTACGTTGTATCGCCATCCATGCCAGGGACATTCGACGATGTGGCCCTCCAGATGGCCTTCTCCGAGCGGTCCTCCCGCATGCGGACAGGTGTTGTCGACGGCGTAGAAGGATCCTTCGACATTAAAGAGGGCAATCCAGACCCCTTGAACTTCAACTGTTCGTCCAGTCCCCGGGGGGATTTCCTCTGCCGTGGCAACGGTGACAAATTCAGACATGGCGATGATCCTTCTTCTTGGCCGAGTGGCCGATGGAACAGCTACATTCCGCAGAACCGTCAGTGACTTGATTTTGACCGAGGCTTATGGCATAGAACTATGTACGCGATCCAATACTACATCCGAGCCCTCTCACACAAGGAGCCTCGGTTGGAATGAGGTTGTGGCATGGAAATGACCCTTCTGCTCAACGCGACGTACGAACCCCTGCGGGTTGTCAATTGGCAAAAGGCTATTGCGCTCCTCTGGCAGGGCAAAGTCGAAGTCCTCGAGGTCTACGACCGTGAGATCCACGCGGTCTCGATCTCCATTAAGCTTCCCTCCGTCATGCGGCTTCTCAAGCTAGTCCGGCTCAAGGATGTCCACCGGGCCGTCAAATTCTCCCGCATCAATATCTTCACGCGAGATGGCTATGCCTGCCAGTACTGTCGTCACAAGTTCCGGACCGAAGAGCTGACATTCGACCATGTCGTTCCCATCGCGAAGGGCGGGCGAAAGACCTGGGAAAATATCGTGACGGCGTGCTGGCGTTGTAACAACAAAAAGAGCGGGCGTACGCCCGAAGAAGCCGGCATGCGGCTCATGAAGAAGCCGCTGAAGCCGCGCTGGAATCCGGTTGTGACTATTACCATCGGGATTCGGAACACACCGGACAGCTGGCGTGACTATTTCTATTGGAATATGGAGTTAGATGCCGATCCCGCCGATACCTAATTACTAATGTTCAATGATTAATGATGAACGTTAAATGTTCGGTCATATTCTCACCGCGTCCTCACAGCCAGTCCTGTCTTCTCAATTAAACATTCAAAATTTATCATTCAACATAGCTTCCTGGCCAGCCCATCCCTTCTCGTTCATTCAACATTCATTATTAACCATTCAACATTATGCAACATGGCGGCATTCGATAGTGCCGCTGTATCGGGCCTGTTGAAACCTAACTATTAATGTTCAATGTTTAATGATGAATGTTGAATTCTCGGCCGGATTCTTGTCGTGGCCTCACGGTCCGTCCCTTCTTCTCAATTAAACATTCAACACTTATCATTCAACATTACGCCTATAACAGCTTTCTAGGTTACCTGACTATGCCGTGCCCGCCTGTCTCGCGAGCCTGCTCTTCGAGCGCCGCCCATTAATAATCGCAAGGGCTTGCAGAAAAGGGGAAGGCGCGGTTTACGCTACAAAACTGGGTGTTGTATGATACGTCGCGCGTTTGAATTGGGAGGAACCATCATGGCTGCAAATTCTGGCTTTCCCTTGTCGCTGGATGTGAAAGGCTACCCGGTGCTTGTACTCGGGGGAGACGAGGAGGCCGCGGAAAAGACCCAGCGGTTATTGGAAGCAGGGGCGAAAGTGACCGTCGTGGCCCCTACGTTACACGACATACTAAAAGATTTGGCCGCCTCAGGGAAAGTCTTGCACCGCGGGCGCCATTTTCGCGATTCCGATTTGGAAAATGCGATTCTGGTACTGAATATGGTTCGTGGGGACCGTGAATTTTCCCGAGCGCTGTTTGCAAAGGCGCGTGAGAAGAAGGTCCTATTGTGGTCGGTTGACCAGCCGGAGGCCTCAACAGCCACGATGCCGGCGGTGGTAGCTTGCGGTCATTTGCGTGTGGCCATCAGTACGAGCGGGGTCGCTCCGGCCTTGTCAGGCTTCATGAAAGAAGATATGGAGAAGATCTTCGGTGAGGAGTTTGCTGCGTTTGTAGACTGGCTCGGCCAACTTCGGGAGCAAGCCAAGGCGAATGAGCCGGACTTCGAAAAACGCCGCGCGTTGTTGCGGGAGGCGTTGGACGGGTTTCGCCTGTTGGGCAAGGTCCAGTATCCGAAGGTCTGGCTGGATGAGCGTGCCGCGAAGGCGGGAGTCGTAGGGGGCTGAAGGGGTAAACCGCGAAACGCTCAATGTCAAGCGAAGAGTAGAGAGAGGAGCGCTATGGTCTTGCTGGAATTCAGTATGTCACCGCTGGGCAAGGGAGAGAGCGTGGGCAAGTATGTGGCGCGCTCGCTCGATATTATCGATAAGAGCGGAGTGGACTATCGGTTGAACCCCATGGGGACCGTGCTCGAAGGGGAGTGGGAGGAGGTGTTTGCTGTCGTCAAAAGGTGCTAT
>VBOM01000464.1 GCA_005877535.1 Nitrospirota bacterium
CTTCTTGATGGACTTCCTCAGTTTCCCTGCCTTGGCGGTCCGTGCCCTCTCGACGATAGAAGCGGCTGCCGCCTTGTGGTAATGGGCTTCGATGGCAGCCGACAGAGGAAATGGTGATTCCGGGATGTCCTGGCTGAATCGCGCGTGGTCGGTGGCACCACGTTCTCGTTGCTGGTGAGTGGGAGGAACGTACAGCTGTCCTACAAGGCCCTTCACCCCGTTCAGGTCTCGTCGGATTTGGCCTGCCTCATCGAGTACGAGGAGATTCGATGTTTTCCCTGTCAGTTCTGCGATCAATCTGCAGGGACCTTCCTTGGCCGTCAGCGCAAGCTGAACGATCCGGTCTCCTTGAATCTGTTCGATCTGGTCGATTCGTGCCCCTTGCAGATGGGCGCGGAGAAATTGACAGAAGGGCGGAGGTGTCGGTGGATTCTGAAAGGCTTCTGTGGTGAAGTGCAGACGGGCGGCTTCCCGGTAGCAGGAGATGAGCAGTCGGTGCGTCCGTCCCGGCGCGCGAATCTCCAGCACCAGCGTACGATCCATCGGCTGGTAAATTTTTTGAATCCAGCCCCCTGCCAAGGCCGGAGCCAATTCACCCGTCACCTTCGCAATTTCTGTCGCGGTCAGTGCCACGAGTCGCCTCCAATCGGCCGCTCTGTCCGAGGAGCGCGACCTAGGCTTACAATGAATGAGGGAGTTCCTCCGCTCAATGTTTCGGCTCTTAACCCAGGCCCTTTTTGCCGCATGGGACCAATATGTGTCACACGTTTAAGCGGTTTAGGCAGAATGTTGTCCGGTCGCACTCTACGATTCACCGCTAAAACACGCAAGCAGTCGCAGTAACACCCGTGGCATTGCGATTGCTACCTCTGGCAGGTAAACGGCTGGTCATACGTCTGCCAAGCTTAGAAGACTGCTGGCGGACTTTTTCAGCAGCCTGTTAGAAGCGGAGTGGGTTGTGGCGTCAGGGTCGCGGGCTCCAGCGGTAACAGAGGAGGGTCCCATGGAGTGCACCAGATGTGACGGTCTCATGGTTGCCGATAATATGATCGATTTACAGGAGAGCAGTATTCAGATGTGGATGAAAGGATGGCGATGTCTGTCCTGCGGGAACATTGTCGATCCCCTCATTCAGCAACATCGGATGATACAACAGGCGGGAGCCGTGCGGTTACTCGAAAGAGAAGCAGCCATGCCGCGGCTCCGTCACGCGCTCAAAGCGACGGCCTAATCCTGGATTGCTGTCGATCGGCCCGACGATACCAACGAATACCGATGCCTTGCCGTGATATCAATATCTGTTCAATATGATTTCGGATCTACCCAGCCTCCTGTTGTCCCACGCGTTCTTCTTCCTTGCCCACAATATTCATGACGGTTCGTCATCCCCCACCCATCGCTCCGCTATGACAAAGTAATCAAGCAAGGGCTAGTGGCGCGAATCACCACATTCCTTCCAGCCACTCCTAGCATTTGGCCCCCTGCCTCTTGCCAGAATGACCGCAGCAGAAGTGCTCATGATCAATCAATAGGGGCCTGTAGTCGGCGTTCCATCTTGTCCATCGAACCGTATGGGTTAGAGCCTCTGCTAAGCGGGATTGACGGGGCATATTTCCGCTGACCTGTCGATAACAGTAAATAACTCGACAGGTTGGAAGTCATGTGTGAAGCTCGCTTTAGTCAGGCACTCCTCTTGCTGAAACATCTCTTCATGACACTTGACTCTATAACAGAAACCTTCGATCTGGCGACGGCCCGAGCCGGTAGCCGAAGGGATTGGGTGCGTGTCATGACCCTCAGTCTGGTTGTAACCGGGTCCTTTCTCCTGCAAGGTTGCCTCGCAGGAGCCTGGGTGGCATTGGTTGCAGTGGATACAATGAGCAGCAGTAGCATTACCTTTTGGCCGTTCGAGCAATCATGGGTGGCACAGCAGGACCAATCGAGCGATGATATCCACAATTCGAAGGTGACGAGCGTTGCGGTTCTTCCGGTTGAGGGCGATCCTGAGATGGGTGCGCGGCTTGTCACTTTGCTGCAACAGGAAACCACGTTGCGCGTCGAGGTGCCGTCAACCGTTACGGCTGGAATCTCCGCAGCCGATGCTCGTTCGGCAAAAGCCGATGATGCAGATCGCAGCGCCCTAGCAAAGGAGGTCACGCGGGACCTGGGCGTCGATACCATTCTCGTCAGCCGCGTTGCCGGTTCGCCTTCTCATCCGAGTGACTGGGGGTGGAAAGCAGAGGGTTCACGACGTCTCTATCTGTACCTTGTGAATCACGACGGCCATCTGCTCTGGAAAGATGAACTGCCCTTCACGCTGGTAATAGGTTCCACAGCGCCGTTGGAATCATCCGTGCAGTTTGATCTCAGCCATCACGTGATGCAGCATGTCAAAGAGTTGCACCTTGATGAACTCGGCTACCTACCGAAGAGAATTTCTTAGCCCCTTCTTGCAGCGCTCCCTCTCCTCCGGTACAGTCTAGCCCGCATGATTCATGAAAGTTCGTCGCGAAATCGCTGAGCCGCGCCGCGAGACCGGCGCGCGGAGCCGCGAGGGCCCGATGCGTACTCGTGCAGTACGGTGAGGGCCCGAGGGACGAGCCCGCCGGCCGAAGGCTCGTCGTAGCAGCGGATCGGCGATAGCACTCGAACGGAATGCGTATGCCCACTGGAAAGTAGTCGGCTGGATCGAAGCGCTGAACGACCTGGTGTACTTCATCGATCTCCTGCAACAAATTCGAGTGGAGCAGAATCCTCGTGAGTTCGCGGCGGAGTTGTTTGCCGAATGCGAAGAGAAATTTTTCGAGAACAGTTATCTGGACGATCTGTTTCCACGCGGGGTCTCGCAGGCCTCGGGACTCGAACGGCGACTGAACGCACTATGTATGCGTCTTACTCAGGAGCTGACACAAGAATCGTTTTGTCTCGTGCCGGGACTTCCGATGTTGTGGTGCGCCTCTCGCAAGATTCCGTCCTGGACCATAGAGGCACATCTCGGCCACAACGTCGAACGGGCAGAGATGTTCGGAACGATGGCTGTTGGGATCGAGGGCGACATCTATGAGGCTCCTCTCTCGGTGAAGAGAGCCCTCAAACAGGCATCTGGCCAGGCAACCATTCTAGTTCTGCCGCAAGAGCTGTCCCTGAAGATCGGACGAACCATGATGCATCTGTGCATAAGGAGAGGCAATCGATTGGAATGGAGCTGGACACACCGGCCGCCAGTCGTGGCAAAGGAGACTCGGCCTCGGGCCGTCACAGTCGGGCCGACGCTCGTCTATGGGAAGGACCGCCAAGCTCGTACGGTGACCTCCACCTCAGCTGATCAGGTTGCGCGAATCGGGCGGGCATGGACCATCGTACAAGAGGCCTGGCCGGAAGGACATGAGGTCCTTACACTCTTGACCGCTCGGATCATCCCGCTCAAGGCCAAGGGCGTTGTCAGTTTCAGCTACCGACACCGGCCAGGACTATCCTTTATTAACTGCTTCGACCGGGACAACCTCGATCTGATCGACGATTTGATCCACGAGAATAGCCACCATCATTTAAATCTGTTATTGCGCAAACAGATTCTCTATCACGGGGATCGCAACCAGCAGATCTTCTATTCCCCCTGGCGCCGCAGCCTGCGTCCGCTCAGAGGCATTCTCCATGCGGCGTTTACGTTTGTGATAGGAGCGATGCTCTTCGAACGACTCTCAACTTGGGCATCTGGGCGTGGTGGATCGGCGCGATGGACACAAGCAGGACTGACCCCGCACGATCTGCAGCGGGCCCGGTTTCGCTGTCTTGAGGAAGTGGAATCCGTCCGTTACTCGATCCAAGATTTGGAGTACGCCGACTGGCATCTCAAGTGGCTCACCGGCTCAGGCCAGCGACTGGTTAAGCAGTTGGCAGAAGCGATTGAGCAAGTCGAGCACAACATCGCGCCCCACAGAAAAACAGTCCTAGCCTCCACCTTCGGCCCCGCTCTCCGCCGCCATATCAAGGAACTCCAGCAAGCCCGCCACACCTACGGGCCAGTGAGACTTGGAAAGGTGTGACCGCCGAGTCTTCATCGTGCGTTGTGTTCACATGGAGGCTGCGGTATCATGGCACCTATGAAGGGCAACGGTCTCAAAGTCAATAAGTCGGCAATTCGTAAACAGAAGAAAGGTCCTTCTTCTGAATCCGCTGTCATGCGGCGTAAGGTAAAACAAAGCTTTGCGGCACAAGTTGAAGCCTTCATCGAGCGGTACCGTCCTGCCTTAGAAGCCCTCGCCAAACGGTGATCTACCTCAGTGTTGAGCAAGTCCTTTTTCTTCACGATCGACTGATCGAAGAGACCGGCGGAGAGCATGGTGTGCGTGATCTCGGCGGGTTGGAGTCTGCCCTC
>VBOM01000465.1 GCA_005877535.1 Nitrospirota bacterium
AAATCACTTCGGCCGCCCCCCCGCGCGGCCCCCATTCAGCAGGGTTCGATGGACCGAACAAGGCAACGACCGGCGTACCGACCGCCGTCGCCACGTGCATCGCGCCGCTATCGCTTCCAACGAAAAGCGCTGACTTTTTAGCGATGGCCGCGAACTGTTTAATAGTTGTACGGCCTGCCATGATGATGGATCTACTCTTCGCCATCTGTCGAATCTGTTGGGCGAGATCGTCATCTTGGTCGCTGCCTCCGATCAACACCTGGCAACCATACTGGGACGTCAAACGATCGGCCAGCTCCGCAAACCGCTCCGGAGGCCAGGCCTTAAACCAGTAGCGGGCGCCGGGCTGCAGTATCACAGTCGACTGCGATCGCTGCACGCCGAGTTGATCCAACAGTTGATCCGCACTGTTCTCCTCTTCTGGTGTCAGCCAAAGTTGAGGATCCTTTGAGACGGCTTGGATGCCCAGTGGTTTAAGGGCCTCCAGATCCCGGTCAATCCGGTGCCGCACACCTGACACTGACTGGACGACCTGCGTGTAGTAGTGCCCGCGCCACCGCTCTTCGTCGTTGAATCCAATGCGAACCGGCGCCCCGCTGATCCAACTCAAAAATGCCGACCTGTCTCCATCAGTTAAATCGATCACCGTGTCGAATCGCTGACGACGCAGCCCGGCGATAAGACGTGACTGTGCCGCTAGAGATCCTTTGTCGAGGGCTATGATCTCATCCATATCCGGGTTTCCTGACAACACGTCTTCGGTCCCCCGATTCACCATCATCGTAACCCGGACATCCGGTCGTGCAGCTCTGATGGCACGGACGGTTGGCGTCGCCAACAAGACGTCACCGATGTAGCGAAGTTTGATGATGAGGAGGTTACGCATGCTCGTTCATCGTGAATCGTTCACCGCAAGAACCAGCCAGTTTATGTTCCTCTCGTTTAACGCTTAACGACTAACGTTTAACGGTCTCCGTGGCACAGCTCCTCGTACAGCGCAACGGTCTTCGTCGCGGCCTGCTCCCAGGAGAACTGCTTGGCACGATCGAATCCTTTAACCTTCAAGGTGGCCCGAAGAGACTCATCTTCAAGCGTACGGACCATCGCCTCTCCGAGCGCTCGCGCATCTTGAGGATCCGCCAACAGCGCCGCATCACCCGCCACCTCCGCCAACGCGGTCGAGTTGGACGTGAGCACCGGTGCCCCACAGGCCATCGCTTCCAACACGGGCATCCCAAACCCTTCATACAATGAGGGGAAGACGAACAGATCAGTAGAGGAATACAACAACTGCAGATCGTTCGTGGACAACCGGCCAGGGCAGAGCACCTTTTCCGTCAAGCTGCGCCTTCGAGCAGTCTCCTGATAGTTCCCGAACGGATGGATCGGCGAGCCGACAAGAACCAACATTCTCGATCCCAGTTTCTTCCGTACCATCTCCGCCGCTTCAAGAAATACCTGGTGATTCTTGCGCGGGTCTGCTCCTCCAATAAATAACACATAGTGCTCGGCCGTCAGACCGATCCGTTTTCGCAATTCCTCCATCGCCTGATCATCTCGGCGTGGAACGAAATCCTCCGACACTCCGTTGGGAATCACCCTGATGTGCTCACGTTTCAAACCATAGAGTTCCACGAGCTCTCTAGCGGAAAATTCGGACACCGTAATGGCTTTTCTGGCTCGTAGCGCGGTCTGTCTCGTCTTGAATGACGATTGCCATTGCCCCAACATCTTCTTCGAGTACTCGGGGTGGCGATCGAGCCAGAGATCGTGAATGGTCACGACTCCCCCATAGCGTCCAACTGTCTGCATCTTAAAGTTGGTCCCATGGAAGAGATCCAACCGATCAGACGAGCCTCGTTTCCCCATTCCCCATCGGCTAGAGTTCATCCACTGGAGCCTCTCAGCACCCGGCCAGGCCCCCACAGAGTCAGGCCGGCCAGCGCCCGGCCTCGCATAGGCCACAAAGTCGATTTCCCCTTGCTGTGCCAGCATCGTACGGAGCAGATGGTAGCTGTGCCATCCCACCCCGCCCAGATCGCCCACCATCGGATTGGCATCGAACCCGATTCTCATCCTCGCCCCTTCCAACAGGATGCTGAAAAAGTCCGCCAGCAGTCTTGTTCATTTGGTCTATTCGGTTTGTCTGGTTTATTTGGTTGCATGAAACTAACCAGATAGACATGACAGACCAAACAACCAGACAGACTGGGCTCGTTCCGGCGTGCTACAAAGTTTTTCCACAGCCTTCTAAGCTCTCAACACCTCACCATAGAGTTGTTCCATGTGCATGACGGACGCATCGAGACTAAAGCGCTCGTGCACACGAATCCTCCCACAAAGGCCCATCTGCTCTCGTCGAACTCGGTCTTCCAGGAGTGATACCACGGTTGCGGCCAATGATTCGACATCTCCCGGAGGAACAAGCAGGCCAGTCTCTCCTTCTGCCACGACTTCGGGAAGCCCCCCTACCGTGGTCGCAACCACGGCTTTCCCCATTGCCATCGCTTCGACCACCGCCAGGCCGAAGGCTTCCTTGAGCGAGGGATGGATATAAAGATCCATGGCAGAGAGATAGGAGGCGACGGATTCTTGGAACCCGGCAAAATGAACTCGCTCCGCAATCCCTCGCTCCACCGCTATGGCTTTCAATCGTGCGCAGTACTCGGCTCCCCCACCCCCAATGATGAGATAGTGCGCCGCCGGGATGGCGGCAAGAATTGCAGGGAAAGCGTCCAGCATCACTTCATATCCCTTGAGCGGCAACAGATTGGCAATAGTGCCTAACAGCAGCGCCTCACGGGGAACACCATGCTGCGCTCGAATATCGT
>VBOM01000466.1 GCA_005877535.1 Nitrospirota bacterium
CTTGGGGTGACTTTCACCGACTTCAATCAGGACCGGATCCGCGACCTACTTGTGATCAACGGCGTGCAGGATAGCTTCACAACCTTTCTCGGAATAGGTAATGGAACTTTTCAGGCAGGGCATGATTCCGGTGCCGACGTAGGACCGAATTTCGGGCTCGCTCGCGACTTCAACGGCGACCGTCGCACCGACGTGGCTATCGTCAATCTTCAGTCGAGTGATCTCTCCATTCTCTTCGGCCGTGGCGATGGGACATTCGAATATCCGCCAAGAAACTATCGGACAAAGCCAGGCCCCTTTGCCCTCGCGACGTTTCGCGTCACAACGAAAGAGGATGAAGAGCCTGGACTCGTGACAGCGGACAATGGCAGTGAAAGCGTCTCCATCTTTCTACATCGAGGATTGAAAGCGGTGTCTGCTTTTGTCGCACCCCCACCGTGAGGCGCGTACGACGTCTGTCGAGAGGTGGAGTGAAGCAAAAGGCGGTCTTCTTGACAGCCTGTCGACCCTCGGCTACAGTGCCCGATGAGCGTCGTTTATAGGCCGCTTGGCGCTCTGTTTCGGGGACACCAGTGAGATCTTTTAGATGGTGGTTTGCTATTGGCGCACTGCTCACCCTCTCTGTGCTGATGGTACAGGGGGGCGTTCGAGACTTGCTCGACGGAACCCCTCCCGGCAGCGGGGCCAGCGCATACCTCTCGTTTGGCACCACGATATTCGGCGGAGGATTGTTGGCAGGCTGCTTGGCATTGGTGATGAATCGACTCCGATAGACACAGAGTTTGAATACAGGCGCGTCGATGCACTGTTTGAGATGTAAGGGCTTCATGATGGTCGAGCGTCACTATACGCTGGTGAATCGGCGACTCTATGCCCGCTGTTTGAATTGTGGGTTTTGGATCGACCTTGCCGACCTCCTCCGATTTTTCCATAAGATCATCGACAGCGGGTTCCGTGGAGGGAAGGTGCGGGAATCATTTACACTATGAACAGGAGCGACGCTTTCATAATGACAAGAGACTGCGGGAGAATCCATCGGCCGCCATTTCTCGCCTGCGCTGCCGGGGTGTTCATCAGTCTCCTGTTGATCGGCGCCGAGATCTTCACTCCATCCATCGCTCTTGGCAAGAGCGTAGTGGCTCAATCTGTGCCTGTGCGAACCGCGATTGCTCCGCACCAGTTCCCTCCGTGGCGAGTCGCTCCAGCCCATGGCATTCTTCTCAAGGAACTCAATAGTGGGCGTGTGTTGTATGAACACGATGCTGGAAAGCGAATGTCTCCCGCCAGCCTCACGAAAATCATGTCGGCTCTGGTTATTCTCGAAAGGGGTCAGCTGGATGATTTCGTAACAATTAGTCCCAATGCCGCACGGGCTCACAAGACGCACTTACGCATGAAGTCGGGGCAGGTTTTTAGGTTGGAAGATCTGCTGAAGGCCATGTTGATCATGTCCGCGAACGATGCTTGTCTTGCAGCGGTGGAGCATGTGGGTGGCGACGAAGCACAGTTCGTGGCTATCATGAATACCAAGGCTGCGGCTCTCGGCTTGGCTGATACGCATTTCAATGATGCCTGTGGGTTCGATAATCCGGACCATTATTCGACGGCCGAAGACCTCGCCGCGTTGAGTGTCATTGCCCTCGATCAGCCGATCTTCCGGCAGTTGGTCCGTGAGGAACGCGCGATCATCACGCCTGTCAACGGTCACCATGCGTATGTCTTGCACAATACAAATAGATTGCTGGGACGTATTCCCGGGGTCGAAGGGATCAAGACCGGATTTACCTCCAAAGCTGGGCGGTGCCTCATCGCCAAAGTCTCTCAGAACGGGAGCGATCTTCTCCTCGTGATCCTCAATTCTAAGCGTCGCTGGAACACTGCGACGAACCTCATTACCTACGGGCTACAGGCAGCTGAAACTCCGCACTGAATTCCCCTGTTTGATCAAGTTGACGCGCAAGTAGGCAGAGGCGAGAAGGCCGTCGCAGCCTGAGGGTTACCCCCAATATGCCCGTTCGAGTCCTTCCGGAAGCTATGGCGAAGGCCTGCAGACTTTGTGACGGCCTCTAGGATGAAAAGGGGAAAAACGGAGCGGGAACGAATTCAAGTCGGCAACCGGGAAAAATGATTGGAAGTGATCTTGGTTGTCAGGCGCGTGTTGATGTCGAACATCAGGGCCAGGGCGCTACCGTAGTGGAGAAAACTCCACATTGACATCTTTACCGAGATAGTTGATGACGAACCCCTGTTTATCGTAAGCCAGTATTGCACCCATCACATTTTCGTCCCCGTAGTCTTCCTGTCCCAATAGTTTTCGCACCTCATCAGGACTTTCGCTATTCAACACGTTGCGAAATATACCGCGGGTCTTATAGGAGAATCGGTTATTGATAAAAATCAGGTCGACTTTGCCGTCCTGGATCCGCACGCCAGCCATTGGACCGGTTGGTTTGCGTTGATCGAGCAAGAAGATAAACAAG
>VBOM01000467.1 GCA_005877535.1 Nitrospirota bacterium
GGCATCGTCCTGGACTTCCATCCAGGCAGCCTCCGGTAGAGAGCGGCCCGAGGCGAGTGATTCTTTCAGCGGTCCAATAAGAGCCGTATGTCGTCCGGGCGGGAGGAGCGGACAGGCCAATACCGTCCCATGGGGTCCAACCAGCATGACATGACCAGTACTGCCAATCCTACTTCGAAGGACCGAGGTCAAGAGCTGCTCCTTCTCGATCACCGCATTTAACGCCCCCCACACAGCCCCAGTCTCGTCGACGATCGGCACGGCAACCTCTAAATACCCAAGTCCCATTTCGTCGAAACGCAGCTCCCCCACCCATGATCGTCGCTGTTCGAAGACGACCGGCCACCAAGGTTGCCTACTGTAATGCGTCCTGGTGTTTTCGCTGGTCACTTCGCCGACTGAACGGCCCCGGCGATCGAGGATTACCAGTGATCGAAAATAGGGCCGTTGCGATTCCTTCCACCGCTGAAGCGCCGGCTGGTCGAAGGTCAGCCTGGTGCCCTCCCGGACTGCTTCACGGACCTCCGGTAGGGAGCTGAACCGTTCCACCCACTCGATTTCCTTTTCAAGGATCAGACCGACTTTATCTGCACTCTGGCGGGCAAGTTCCTGAAACCCCATGTCAAGGGTCCGCGGCAACTCGTGCGCCATGCAGATGATGTGATCTATAGAGCATCGTCTGTGACTTTCCTTACCGGCTCTAGCCCACCTCCTTCCTCGCTGCTCTACTCGTTGTTTATCAGGTGGCTCTTTCTTCCCTAACCCGCATTATTCATGAGTGTTTCTGCTGCAATCGCCGATCCCTGACTCAAGCGAGACGGGCGAGACTGGCGGGAATAGCGCGACAAGGAGGAACAGGGCTAACACATCACGCGAGTCTCGCTCTTCGCGCTAGTCACGGGCCGCTGCGCGACTTCGCGACGAACCGTCGTGAATAATGCGGGCTAAGACTTGGACATTGCAAGGGGCGTATACTGGACCTGTCGAGTGAGTGAGCCATCATGATCACAGTGGAGCCTTGATCATGAAACATGTCCCCGCCACAGTCACGTCGTCATCGAGCAGTCATCCATACCTCTCAACCGTTCCAGCAGCTGACCTCTGTCGGGATGTCAGCCACCACAGGAGGTGTCACCATGTCCATCTCACGAACACTGAACTCGTTTCTCGATCGTGAACGAGTTCATTATGATGTGTTGCCCCACCCGGAAGCATTTCGCGCTGCAGAGATCGCCCACACGCTCCACACCCCGCAGAAGGAGATCGCCAAAGTCGTGATCGTGAAAGTGGAAAATCGGTTCGTCATGACTGTGCTGCCGGCGAGCTGGAACGTGGACCTCCGTCGCTTGAGGACTGTCTTTGCCACCAACCAGGTGCGGCTCGCGACCGAGGATGAGATCACAAGCCTGTTTCCCGACTGCGAGCTGGGCGCCATGCCGCCCTTCGGCAATCTTTATGGGCTCCCCGTGTTTGTCGATCACTCGCTCACGGAGGACGAAGAAATCGTCTTCCAAGCTGGAACCCATTCGGACGCGATCCGCATGCGGTACTGGGACTTTGCCTCGCTTGCGTTCCCGGTGGTGGAGGAATTCCACCGTTCACCCTCAGAAGCCTGGTGACATATGATGCCGCACCCTCTCCCGACGACGACTCCTCGTGGAAACGCCATCATCTCGCGTATATTGATCGCCGTTGATGACTCTGAGCACTCAGTCCGGGCGCTACGCATGTGGGCAGCCTCCTGCGTGAGGGTCGCGACGTGCAGGTCACCCTGTTTCACGTCCTGAAAACGATGCCGCGCGAACTCTTGGAACATGGCGGATCCGAGGATCCCGCAGAGGAGATCCGTCTAGCCACAGAGTTGCTGCAGGTTCAGGAGAGCTGGGTCCGCGCATAAGGCGTGAAGGAGTACCAGATTTTGGTGAAAGCGCTGGAGCTGTTCGAGAAAACCGGATTTCCTCTGGATCGAGTTACCCTGAAGTTCGGACACGAAGGCGATATTGCGCATACTATTCTCGACGAAGCGAGAACCGGCGGCCACGGCACGATCGTGATCAGCCGTCAGGGTTCGAACGGGTTGAAACGGTTCTTCGGCGGAGGCATCACGGATCAGTTGTTGCGCGAGGCTTCCGGCTACACGTTGTGGGCGATGAAATGCCGAGGGAGCAACGTTCCGGCAGGCAGCTGCATCTTGGGATCGTCATTCTTGATGAGGCTTATCATGCCGAGACTGGAGAGAGACAGTGCCGGCTGAAGGGTAACGGCCCTTCTTAATGGAAAGACGTCAGCGAGGATCTTGCCGGCGCGATGTCGGGAGGACGATTCACGGGAGGATGACAGACTCTTCTGCATAGCCGAGCCCTCGGAGTATCTCTTCCAGGGCGTCCGTCATCGGTGGTGGCCCGCAGAGGAAGAGGACGGTCTCTGGCCCAGGAGGAGGAAGATGCCGGCGAATGATATCAGCAGTGATTCGCCCGGTTCCCTCTGGCCATCCAGCAGGCGGCTGTTCCAAGACATGATAACAGTGGAAGTTCGGATGCGCTCGGACATCCCGTTCCCATTCGTCTCGAAAAATAATGTCGGCTTCGGTCTTGTTGGCAAAGACCAGAAACAGTTCCGGATCGAGTCGCTTCGTGAGGATCCAGCGGATGATCGAGATCATCGGCGTAATGCCTGTGCCGCCGGCGACGAATCCCACTCTCTTTGCCATGCCATCGACCCAATGGCCGCCCTGGCGAGGACCGCTCATCAGCACGTTGTCGCCCACGCGCTGGTCATGCAGGTACTTCGAAATGACGCCTGTTTCATATCGTTTCACGGTGAGATCGAAGAAACCAGCAGTACCC
>VBOM01000416.1 GCA_005877535.1 Nitrospirota bacterium
GCTCACGCACCACGATAGGTTCCGGATCCTGCCACGCCCGGGCCGGATCGCGCACGGCCTTGCGCAAGACTCCAAGAATGACTGTGGCTTCCTGCAGCCGACGCTGCTGGTCCTCCGCCGGAAGCCGCTGCTGGTCTTCAAGGAACAACTCACGCAGCTGGAGCAACGCCGCTTCAATCGCCCGTGGATAGACGCGATCGGACAGGGCCTGCATCACCTGTGAGGAGACAAAACGATTCAGATTCTTGACGGTGGGCAGATGTGCGAACGAATCACGACTCGCGAATTCGATCGGACGCGCGACACGGTTCAGCCATTGCTGAAACTGTTCAGGGGGGTTGGGCTCGGAAGAGCGCCGTATCACAGTGGCGGATCGTATCACAGCCTCTCCCCCTCCTCAACGAGCAGGATGCTGAAAAAGCCCACCAGCTTCGTTCTCGCATCGTTCAGACCCTCAACGTTGAGGAAGAGCTTCTCGGAGGCCGGAATCACTGTAGGGGCTTTTCCGTTCGCCAAGATCCATTCTAATGGCGAACGGCCCCACAAAGTGCGGTGGGTACCTCCTCGGGCCTTCACTCGCTGCGGCCTTGCTGGACGAACTTTTTGAGCATCCTGCGTGGCCACATCCTGTCGTGCTACACGTGCCAACATACTTTCTCCGCAGCCTGCTCGCTCTGTCAATTTCCTGACAATCCTTTGTCCAGCCTGCCCAGGGTGATACATTGAGGTGTATACGAATAGGACCCGTATGTACCGTCACAACATTTCGCATATTTTGTACCCCGTCGCCTGCTTAATCGGGCTGTTCATAGTCTATCAAGCCTGGTTCAAACCGACCTATCTGACTACACCATCACCAGGTCAGCCCAGTACCGTCGTGGAAGACTCACGGGACGCGCCGCCAGAACCGCATCATGATGGCCCATCGGAACTGGAGCCTAAACAGACTCGCCTGATCGATCCCAGCGTGGTCCCGGAAACGACGCACCGCAAACTATTGGAGACGATCCGCGACGAGATCGAAAAAGGAAATGTCAAGACCGCAGAAACTAAACTGACCGATCTACCGGCAGCCATGGCAGCCGATAAAACCACGCGCCCTTATCTGTCCATCCTCTGGAACAATCTGGGCATTCAGCAGGAAAAAAATGGCGGGACCGCTGTCTCGATCAAAGCCTTCAAAAAAGCCGCGTCACTTGATGCGAAGAATCCCGTCGTCCAACTGAACCTCGCCCATGCCTACTGGGAACTGCGCGATCCAGCCATGACGCAGGATTTTTTGGAAAAGCTGGTTGTCCTGGCTCCAAACGAGCCCTTCCCCCATCTGGCGCTGGCCATTCTCTTTCAAGAGAGGGATCAGCTCGGCGAAGCGGTTCGCCATCTGGATCAAGCAACCGCCCACGCGGCCAAGGACCCGGCCGTGCAATCCTATCTGCGAACCGTCACGGCCAAAATCCGCGGAACAGAGAAAAGCGAAGAACGACTCACCAGCCGAGACAGTGCACACTTTACCGTGAAATTCGACGGGGAAGCCGAACAGGCTACGTGGGCCGCTGTGTTGGAGGTTCTTGAAGAGGCCTATCGAGAGATCGGCCAAAAGTTCGGGTACTTTCCGTCGAAAACCATCGTCGTCGTCCTGCACGCCAAATCCACGTTTCAAAGCGCGACCGGCAGCCCGTTGTGGGCCGATGGGCTCTTCGATCCCGTGCTCGGACGCATCCAGGTTCCTGCGCAGGACGCCTTGGCGGACCGTGCATGGCTCACACGCGTGCTGCGACACGAATTTGTACACGCCCTACTGCACGACCAGCTCGGCTCCGCCGGCAGCGCCATCCCGACCTGGCTCAATGAAGGATTAGCCATGGAACTATCCGGGAATCGCTGGTCGGATCTCGATCAGATTATGAAACAGGAGTTTACACTAATTCCTCTGCCTGCCTTAGAGGGAACGTGGGGGGGATTCTCCGGTGATGCAGCGACCGTGGCCTATCTGGAGGCGAACTCGGCCGTGCACTATCTAATCGACCGCTTCGGCATGCATCGGGTGCAAGAACTTCTCGCACACCTCAAGGCGAGACAGACACTCTCTGCCGCCATACAATCGCAGCTCTCGCTGTCGTACGAGCAGTTCCAATCCAGGTGGGTAGATCAGTTACAGGAGCAGGGAAAGAAAAGTTAACTCGCAGTGGTCTTGCCGCATCCGCCGATAGGATGTACCCTCTTCCTCCTGATTAGCTTAGATCGCTTCTCTTTGCATCTCCTCAGGCTCCTCACCATGCCACACCGGCAAGTTCTCTGCTGCTTCATCGCGCCCGGCTACGATGTCTGTCTCCTCCGGGGTCTGCTCGATCGTGTCTTCCCACAACACCTGCCGGCCTCGATCATCCATCATTCGAATGCGAAACTCGATCTGCTGAGATAGGGTCGCCAACCCCTCTGTCTGGCCAACGACGGCTCTACCGACTCGTTCTGCACGAGCAACCTTTCCGGCCCCTGCTGAGAAATGATCGGTCCACACCGGCCTGTGGCCGAGTCATAGACGCGGAGCGTGAACGCTGAAAGTCCGTCAGCCCCCGGGCCAACTCCGCCTGCAAAAATCCGTTCACGCGGTTGACTATCCGCTGACGCTGTGTCCTCTCTCACGTTCAACTCATAAGTTTCATCAGAAAAGATCGCGCCGTTCTCGGCATCGTAGGTTTTCACAGTAATCGTTGACGTCTCAGCATTTTCATACCCAACACCAGCCGCCACGATCGCCCTGGGTTTCACCGGCGCGAGAGAAGACAGGTCTGCAGTCCACGCTGTCAAAGGAAGGCTGGAGCCGATCATGGCACAGGCAATCAATGCACCGTAGGAAACCCTCCTAGTTTGCTCATCGATCTGCCCCTCTTCATACACCGGTACAAACTCACGCCTGAACGGCCTGAACCACTCCCTCAATTCGTCTATTTTCTCAGACAGCCACAGGATCTTCGTCATGCGCAGTTCGCCCTCGCTTGCCTCGGAGTCTCGCATTGACGTCCCGTAGCGTAAATTCCCCACAATGGGGAGAAAACCCATCGAAAGCGGGGGGTGTGAAATAGCTGCGA
>VBOM01000417.1 GCA_005877535.1 Nitrospirota bacterium
GAATCCAGGAGTTCCTGGCTGATGCCCACCTATCGCTGTCCTCGGAGCAACTGACTCCCCACCTGTACTGGCACGAAGGGGATCGAGCGATCAGCCATTTGTTTCGTGTGGCCTCCAGTCTCGACTCCATGATCGTCGGCGAGTCACAGATTCTGGGCCAGATCAAAGAGGCCTTCGAGGTCGCGCTCACACACAAGGCGACCGGCATCATTCTGAATAAGGTCGTGAAAAAAGCGATTTCCGTCGCAAAGCGCATACGGACGGAAACGAAAATTTCCGAGATGGCTGTGTCGGTCAGCTATGCAGCGGTCGAATTAGCCAAAAAAATCTTCTCGGACTTAGGCGAGAAGACGGTGCTGTTAGTAGGGGCAGGAGAGATGGCCAAGTTGGCAGCGAGACATTTCATTGCCAGCGGTGTCCGGCATGTGCGGGTGACGACCAGGAATCCGCAACAGGCACTGGAATTGGCAGACCGGTTTGGCGGCACCGCGGTCGTCTTTGAAGAGTTCCGGAATGACATGGCTTCTGCCGATATCGTCTTGGTGTCGACCGGTGCAGCGCATTATCTTGTGAGTGAGGATGACGTGCAGCACTCGGTCAAGCAAAGGATGAATAGGCCGATGTTCTTGATCGACATCTCGGTCCCGCGCAATATCGATCCTGCGGTGCGGCATGTGGACAATGCCTTCCTCTTCGACATCGATGATTTGAAAATGCGGGTTGAACAGAATCGCGGGGCGCGCCTAAACGAGGCTGAGAAAGCCGAGCGGATGGTGGTGGATGAAGTCGGGATTGTGCGGCAATGGCTCCAGTCGCTCGAGGTCACTCCCACCATCGTGGCACTCCGTGCACGGATCGATGATATCAAGCAGGCCGAGCTCGACAAGGCCTTGGGGCGATTGGGGAGTCTGACCGCGCAGGAGCGTGAGTTGGTTGAGGCGATGGCGTCATCGATCGTAAATAAGCTCATACACAATACGATGGTGACGCTCAAGGCTGAGGTGAATTCCTCTGAGGGGGCTGCCTTTGTCGAGGCGGCGAGACGGTTTTTCAACCTCGGCGATCCTGTGGCCTCCAATGTCAATGGGAATGCGACATCTGCGTCGGAGACCTCTGATTCGTCACAAGAAGATATCCAGGGTATTGAAGAGGTGACTCCGAGAGTTGGTTCGAAGATGCCGAATCACTGATCGTTAGAAGATCGTTATTTGGTTTGTCTGGTCTATCTGGTTTGTCTGGTTTTGGTTGAACCAAATCAACCAGATAAACAAAACAAACCAGATCAACCAGATGAACCACACAGACCGGATGTGAGTCGGTGAAAGGGAGTCATGTTGAAAGTCGGCCATGAACGATCGGCTGTCGTGCTTGGAACGCGCGGTAGTAAGCTGGCGGTGCAGCAGAGCGAGTGGGTGCAGGGTCAGTTGCTCGCGCTGGCTCCGCATGTGACGGTGACGTTGCGGAGGATCCAAACAGCGGGAGACAAAATTCTTGACGTCCCGCTGGCCCAAATTGGCGGGAAGGGATTGTTCGTGAAGGAGATCGAGGAAGCCCTGTTGAGCGGCGAGATCGATCTGGCGGCGCATAGTATGAAAGATGTGCCCACGGAGTTGCCAGAGGGATTGGCCATTCTCTGCGTGCCGCTACGCGAAGATCCCAGGGATGCCCTGATTAGTCGTGACAGGGAGTCGTTCATGGACCTTCCTCGTGGCGCCAGGATTGGGACCAGCAGCCTTCGCCGCCAATCACAGCTCCTGCATGCCAGGCCTGATCTCACGATTGCCATGTTGCGCGGGAACTTGGATACCCGTCTCAAGAAGTTACGAGAGGGACAGTTCGGCGCCATCGTGCTTGCCGCAGCCGGGCTCCGGCGATTGGGCTGGGCCCATGAGATTACGGAGTATCTTACGCCGCAGATTAGTTTACCTGCTATTGGCCAGGGGGCACTGGGCATCGAGGGCCGGCGAGATGATTTGTTTATTCGTTCACTTTTGAGTGGCCTCGACCATGCGCCAAGTCGGACAGCCGTTCTTACCGAACGTGCGTTGCTCCATCGGCTCCAAGGAGGCTGTCAGGTTCCAATCGCGGCGCATGCGACAGTGGTCGGGACAGGGGTGAGACTGGAAGGATTGATATCCAGTGTGGACGGCAAAGAGCTCATCCGGGATGTCGTTGAAGGAACCATTGAGGATCCGGAGTC
>VBOM01000418.1 GCA_005877535.1 Nitrospirota bacterium
GGGCTCAAATCCTTGGCGTTGGCCCAAACGGCGATGCGTGACACATTGCTCAGGATGAAAGAGCGCTGCGATCCCTATGTGTACTACAACCGCGTGCGGCCCTACATTCACGGCTGGAAGAACAGCCCTACCTTACCGAACGGGCTCGCCTATGTGGGCGTCGAATCCTATGCGGGGCAGCCGCAACAATTCCGAGGCGAAACGGGCGCGCAAAGCTCAATTGTGCCCTGTTTCGACGCGGGACTCGGGATCGCCCATGCCCCTGATCCCTTGACCCTGTACTTACAAGAGATGCGCGTGTACATGCCCCCACGCCACCGTGCATTCCTACAGGTCCTAGAGAAGGCCACCGATGATCTCGGTCGACCCCTGCTCTCTGGCTATGTTCGCGATCGGAAATTCAGCACCCCCGGTCTCTGGACTGCCTATTGCACCTGCGTCGATCTCCTCGCCCAATTTCGCGAGATCCACATCGGCTACGCCGACAGTTACATCCACCGCCAGCACCAGTCCCACGCGAGCAACCCCACCGCCGTGGGAACGGGTGGCACACCCTTCATGACCTATCTTCAGAAACATTTGGATGAAACCAAGCAGGCGGTCGTTCAGTAGGTCTTTCTAATCGACTCGCTCCATAGGCGGCTACTGAGCTATTGCCTACGCAGAAAGCATGTGGCTTTCTGCGTAGGCATATGAACGGCAGAGGGTCCTCCGGATCGGCGTTGACTACGCTTTCTGAGGGGCGTATCGTTTAAGCCAACCCCTAAAGGAGGGAAAGGCCATGTCAGTCATGTGCTCCCTGGCAGTTTGCAAGGCACAGGCGGGGATGTGCGGGCATGAGAAGGTGATGCTGAGCGTCGCTATGCTCGCGGCTATCGGCCTTGGGGCCTACTTCCTGATCGGCTGACCAGGGGATTGCGGTCTAACAGGAGAGCCGCCTCGCAGGATGCTCAAAATGGCATCCCAGCTAGGCCGCAGGGAGCTCGGCGACTGAAGCGTACCCTTGAGGTACGTTGCAGGGAGACGGGCGACTGAGAACGACGCTCGAGGAAAAGCGCGTCTCGGCGCGCAGGGGTCGGGCGGGTGAAAACGAAGTCATTTTCAGCTTCCTGCTCTAGCGGGTGTTGACCATAGGCAACTCGCGAGAACTTTCTGCTTCCTGCTGAATGCGTACCCGTTCCAGCCGCGACTCTTCCATGACGTGGTGGAGCATCTCATCCGTCATCTGGGTCAGTTGTGCCGCCGCATCTTTCATCTCGCCATGTTCAACCGCCCGCGAAAGCACCTCTGCCTTCGTGGCGCCTTTCTTTTGACCCAGGAACGGCTTGATGATGAGGTAAGCCACATCCCGCGCCGGCATGAAGCGGAGAAACCGTCGCAGCAACCGGAACGTCTGGAGCGGATAGTGTAGGAGTTTGTAGGTGAACAGTCTCTTGAGCCCTTGACGGCGCACCTCATTGATCACTTCACCTGGCAAGCATGTCGGATCGATCTCAGAACATTTAAAATACTTATACCAATCGGTGGTTTCGTTGACCAACCCGCGCCTTACATATTCTTGCCAGAGCGGGGTCCCCCGATACACACAGAGCCGATTGAAGCCAAACGTGTCGAGCGGCAGCTTGGAGGCCAGATCGAACGTGGCGTTCATATCTTCGACCGTTTCATCTGGGTTGCCAACGGTGAAGAAGCCATGTACGATTTCGATGCCGGCCTGCTTGGCATTCTTGACGGCGGTGGCCACTTCCTCCAATGTCTGTTCTTTCTTGAGACGATCAAGAATCTTCTGACTTCCGCTTTCAATCCCGAACATGACCGTCCGACAATGGGCCTTGGCCATAGCAGGAAACAAATGCTGGGCAACCGAGTCCACGCGCCCTTCGATGCCCCATTGGATCGCGAGCTTCGCATCCATCACACCCTGGCAAATAGCCTCGATCCGCTTGGGTTGCAGCAGGAAATGATCGTCGACAAAATAGACGGATCCGTAGCCGCATTCTTCGAGGTACTTGAGTTCGCTCACCACGTGCTGGGCGCTCCGCGCGCGCCACTTGCCTTCGTTGAAGATCGGAATGTCGCAGAACACGCAGGGCCACGGGCAGCCTCGGGAGGTTTGCATCGTCGTGAACCGCTCCATCGAAAGCACCGCCGGCACGTCGAGCGGCATAGATTCCACAAAGTCGAGCGGGAGGCCTTCGCGATCGGGGAAGGGCCACTGATCGAGATGGCGCTCCATCGGCCGGCCGGAGTTCTGCACGACCTTGCCGTCCTTGGCCCAGGTCAACCCAGCGACGCCAGCTGGGTCCTCAAACCGTTCGAGTAGATCGAGGAGCAACTGCTCGCCGTCTCCACGACAGACGAAATCCACTTCAGGACACTGCAGTTTGACCAATGCGGCGTTCAAACTCGCAAAGACGCCGCCGAAGGCCAGTTTGACCTTCGAGTTGGCCGAGCGAATCTGACGGGCCAAGATCTTCGCGTAGGGATAGCTGGTGGTACTGAGAAAACTGAGGCCGACCAAGGCCGGCTGTTGCCGGTTGATTTCCCCAAGGATCACCTCGTTCGGCGTGTCGGGGTTCGCCTGATCGAACATCACGCACTCGTGGCCTGCCTGCTTGAGCACCGACGA
>VBOM01000419.1 GCA_005877535.1 Nitrospirota bacterium
CGATCACATGCCGGGCGTGGCTTTGCTTGAGTGGCCGGCACAGGATCTTCGAACCGCTACGATCGGCTACATCAAATCGCGTCAGACATTTGCCTCGGTAGGTGACAAGCCAGCCGATCTCACCCTGACCCTCAAAGCCTGGCTGACAATGCGATCCCACAGCAACTACCACTACAGTCTGCGCCTTGAATCAGCCCTGGGCTCTCCGGAGAAACCGGCGATCAAGTCTTATCTGGTGGAAAAAGAAACGGTAGGGTCAAGCGTTCGGTGGATCACGGCTTCGGATCAGACCCCCATTGCAGAAGCGGTCCAAGCAGCACTGGACGATCTACTCATGCAGATCGAAGCCGATCACCTCCTGTACCGAAATGGACCGCGCTGAAAAAGACGGCAGAGACTGGGAGGGTGCGGAAAAATCATTTTTGCACAGCAGAACTTCGATAGCCTGCACGTCTGGGGCAAGAGGAATACATTCCCGCAGGATGCTCAAAAAACCGTCCAGCAAGACCGCAGCCGATGAAAGCACCGGAGGCGTAGCCTCTGGGCTACGTTGAGGATGCTTTCGAGGCGAGAACGCCGCTGGCGGAGTTTTTCAGCATCCTGCTAAGAGGTCTGAGACCGTCGGTCGAAAAGGCGGATAGCAAGACATCCGGCTGCCACGCCCACCGCAAACATCGCACCGACTAGCCAACTGGAAGAGCAGCCCGTTTCTCTCGGTTCGCGACGTCGAAGTTCCTGACTCAGGTTCGGCATATGGGATTCCGGCCCGAGCCATTCATCCTCTGTTGAGCGGGTGGAGGCTTTCTTGAAAAGCATGGTTATCTTTCTTTCACTCATCGTTCCCCTACTTCCCTGCAAGCCCATCCATCCCAATCCTACCAAGACAACTGGAGCAGCTGGTTCTAGGCAGTACGAGAACCGGTAAAGTTTGACCAGGTCTCATTGACCTGTGCGGCCGAAGCCGGTTCGAACACATGGCAATCAAGTCGTAGCGAACGCTCACTAAGCGGAGCGTTTAGAGAGTCACAGTGATGCGGAAAATCGGCATTGCCGTGTTGATTGGGGTGAAAGTTGTGACAGGACACACACATCCTCGCGACAGAAATTTCACCCTGTTCTTGGAGACTACGAATTACTTTCACCAGAGACGTGAGGAGGACGACTTGCTCCGGTGCCGAGAGTGACCCAGTCGCAGTCGCCAGCCGATCGGGCATACGGGAAGAGGGCGTGCAGGACCGATTGCCTTTGGCCGTCAACTGCGCCGTCACAATCCGGCCGTCCCTCATGTCTCGACGCCGGCGAACCAACTGCTTCCGTTCGAGCGTGGCAATGACCTCCGACGCAGTCGGAAGCCTGACGGCCAACTCGTTCGCCACCGTGGAAACTTGCGCACGTTGCCCAGGCTTGGACCGAAGAAGCGTGAGGACCTGCCGCTGTAACGGGCCAAGACCTGCTCGACCTTCTCGCCGCCACGTCCGACTTTTCATCGCAAGCCCAATCTTTTCCAGGCCGGCCGCCAACTGAGTGGTCAACGCAGCCGTATCCTGTAACACCGACAACTTCTTCCCGCTACTGAGCACGCGCTGTTCAGCCATTAGAACTCCTCCTTCAATGCCAGTATGCGTGAGTGTAGTGTGCAAGCTGTCTCCACGTCAAGATTCCTAATGGCACCATGGAGGGGCAGAGAGGGAGCGATCGGAGGTTGCCGATTGGCCCGCGAGATGGAGCCAGAGCTCGAACGGCACCACCTCTATTCCTGATCTTTCGTACTGGGGAATGGCAGGTTCGAAGGAGGAGAGTCTAGCACTCTCTGTGATTGCGCTGCAACCAAAGAGCAAGCAGCAACAGCCCGCGTCGATGGACAAGCGTTGACATACTGTGCCTTCAAGGCCCGCTTCCGAGACTCTGGCGATTTTCTGAGTGGTTGGCGCTCGTTCCCGTGAGGACGAACACGATGCGCGCATGGTCTACTCCCTGTCCATTCGACACTCCCACTCCGCGAATGAACACCGGCTTGCCGGTTTCGTTCGTAGAATGTCGGATCTCAAACTGCCCCTTCTCGTTTATCTCATGGCGCCTTCGAAGTACGCTGAGGATTTCACAGGCCAGATTAATAAGTGCTGGAGGGAGACCGTCCG
>VBOM01000420.1 GCA_005877535.1 Nitrospirota bacterium
CCGAACCAAAGTTCCCCCAGAGAATGATAAAGTTTCCGGCATTGTCGAATTTCTGAATCCGGTTGTTGCCGTTATCGACCACGAAGAGTGATCCTTGCTGATCAACGCAAAGACCGTACACCGGAGCTATGAACTCGCCGCCATGCAGCAATGATGCGCCGCGGCCTGTACGGCCCCATTGGGACACGCACAGATACCCCGACGTATTGACCAAAATCGTGGTGCTCGCAGGGACGGAGACATTCCCTCCCACATCTTTAAACCACACGTAAATTGACTTCTGCCCGTCTCCCGGCGACAAGATAAACGGAATCGTCGCGCCGAACTTGGTGGCCGGCGTCACATCAACCCATCCCGGCGTCCCCGCCATGGGGGTCATCGGCGCCTCCGAGATAAAATAGGCCGCCACTCCAGTATCGACATCGTTCGCTGAAATCGTGACAATCACCTCCGGCGTATTTGTCATGAACGCGCCATGATTGATCACGGCATACGGATTTTGCGGCGCCGTGATATCGATGAGCACCGGCGTGGCTGTCACTTCACTCGACAATTCACTTTCGACGCCGGTCTCGAACACCGCGGTCACGGCATAGTGATACGGGGTATCGTTCGAGAGCCCGGTGTGCGCATAGGGATTCGTCACGCCTTCAATTTTCGTCGCCGTCTGGGTCGTGAGCTTCGGAACGGTATTAAAATACAGGTTGTAGGACTGGGCGCCGGGAACCTCCATCCAACTCAGGAAAGCTTCCGTATCCCCGGCTTTGACCGCTACGCTGCGGGGCGGCGGAGTCTCACTCGGCACCTGACTGGTTGAAGCCTCCTCCTTCCCGCGATTGAGCTCTTCGTCCGTCGGCACATATTTAAGAATGCGGCCATTGCCGCTGTCGACTACATACACCGCGCCTTCTTTGTCGACTGCAATCCCATAAGGGAAATTCAGCTGTCCTTCTGCTCGTCCGCGGTTCCCCCAGGCACAGAGGAAGGTCCCGTTGCCGTCGAACTTTTGGATCCGATGGTTTCCGGTATCGACGACATAGACGTTGCCGAGCGCATCGCAGGCAATCCCCCAGGGGGACTTGAATTGCCCAGGGCCAGCCCCCTCTCGACCCCACTTGGCCAGGAAGCTCCCACGGGCATCGAACTTCTGAATGCGATTATTGCTTTCATCGGCGATGAAGATATTGCCGACAAAATCGACGGCCACGCCGCGAGGGAAGAAGAAGGCGCCGTCGAAGCTCCCGTCACGGCCCCACTTGAGTAACGCGGTCCCGTCCGAGGTGAACTTCTGAATGCGTGCGTTGCTCGTGTCGGAAACGTAGAGATTCCCTTCTGCGTCCGTCGCGAGCCCCCAGGGTACATCGAACCGGCCCAGATCAGCCCCGCGCCACGCAAACCCGAACTTACCCCAGGCCTGCATTACATTGCCGTCGAGATCGAATTTCTGAATGCGGTTATTGCCGCTGTCTGCGATATAGAGCACGTCATTCGGCCCAACTGCCAATCCACGCGGATAGTAGAAGCTCCCTTCCTGCGAAGAGGGATCGCCGCCCCATCGTGCGAGAAACTTTCCGGACTTGTCGAGCTTCTGAATCGAATGGTTATCTGTGTCGGCGACGTAGATATTGCCATCCTTGTCGAGCGTGATCCCCGTAGGCGAGCTGAACTCCCCGTCGTCCACACCTTCCCGGCCTATGCTCATGGCCAACAGATATGGCGAGGGCATCCCCATGACCTCTTGAGACTCGAGACTCTCCCCCTTCTGCGTCACTACGGTAACGACATAGTGGTAGCAAATCCCGTTGGCCAGGTCGTCATGGACAAACGGACTCTGGGCACCTTCCAAACAGGTGCCCTTATCTTTTTTCACCCCAATGACGGCTTTAAAATCGTCGGCGGAGGCAATCGGACGCGTGAGATCGGAGAACTTGATCATCACGCCCTTGGTGGTTTGGAAATAGAGATTGTAGTACATGGCATCGGGAACGGGATCCCAGGTAATCGTGACCCGTCCATTCCCCGATTTCGCGGTCACGTTTGCCGGCGGCGGTGGAAGTTCTTCTTCAGCGGCAATCGAATCGCCGGCCCCCCACTCTCCCTGGGTTCCTTCGATGGTCAGATGTATTCGATCACACCGAAACATCTCGTCGAGTAGCCAGGTTTTAATCATGATTATGGTGGTGCATCCTGTTGTTAAAGCCGCCCCGTTAGAAGAAACAAGGGGTCTTTAAATGCCTGAGAATTGGAGTGACAAGTCTAGCAAAGCGGCGGAAAGAGAGTCAAGAAACAGAATGGCGTGGTGCGGACATACTTCAGTCGATCGATATCTCAAAATGCCTACAAAGCTGCTCTCTT
>VBOM01000421.1 GCA_005877535.1 Nitrospirota bacterium
TGGACGACAGAACCCCCTCGCCTCCCCAACGGAGCAGTTGAAGATACTAGGGAGGACAACGAGCTACACCCCCTTCGAGACGCAACTCGATCACATCGGCCTGCTCCCGCTTCGCGCTACCGGGATCACAGTCTTTCAGATCAATGTCGGAAAGCTCTGCAATCAGACCTGTCGGCACTGTCATGTCGATGCGGGGCCTGACCGGACCGAAAGCATGTCCAAAGAAACGGCGGAGCAGTGCATCCGGACTCTCGCTAAGACCGATATTCCGACAGTCGATATCACGGGTGGAGCACCGGAACTCAACCCCAACTTTCGCTGGCTGGTTGAACAGAGCCGGGCATTGGGTCGCCATGTGATGGATCGATGTAACTTGTCAGTGTTGCTCCTTCCGTCCCAAGCGGACTTGGCAGAGTTCCTCGCCGGGCATCGTGTGGAAATCATCGCATCGCTGCCCTATTACCGTGCCAGTCAGACCGATGCGCAGCGAGGCGAAGGAGTCTTTGAGAAATCGATCCAGGCGCTTCGCCTCCTCAATCGATTCGGCTACGGCCAGCCTGGCAGCGGGTTGTCGTTGAATCTCGCCTGTAATCCGGTAGGAGCCTTTCTCCCTCCCAGGCAAGAGGCGATCGAAGCGCAGTTTCGCAAAGAACTCCTGGCTCACCATGGCATCGAGTTCAACCATCTCTATACGATCACCAACATGCCAATCAGCCGGTTTCTTGAGTTTCTCGTGGAGACCGGCAACTACCATGAGTATATGGAGCGATTGGCCAACGTCTTCAATCCCGCTGCCGCAGCAGGTGTCATGTGCCGTTACACGATCTCCGTGAGTTGGGATGGCACCCTCTATGACTGCGACTTCAACCAGATGCTCGATCTGCCGGTAGATCATGGTGCGCCCGCTCATATCCGCGACTTTGATCCGGCTCCACTCAATCAGCGCCAGATCACGACGCGCAACCATTGCTACGGCTGTACGGCAGGGACCGGTTCGTCTTGTGGCGGATCCGTCACCTCCTAACGACTACGATGGAAATCTCCCTGCTCGCCTTTACTCTTGCATTCGCTCTCGCTTTCGCAAATGGAGCCAACGACGTCTCGAAAGCGATCGCGACTTTAGTTGGCAGCGGGATCACCGATTATCGGTCGGCTATCGCCTGGGGGACTGCCTGGACCATGGTCGGCGCAGCGTTGGCTGCCTTTGTTGCCAATGCGATGATTAAGACCTTCAGCCATGGCCTCGTCCAGACCGGCACGATCATCGGACCGGACGTCACCTTGGCGGTCTTGATCGGGGCGATTGCGTGGGTTCTCTTCGCCTCGCGCTTGGGTCTCCCTGTCTCCACGACTCATGCACTCACAGGGGCCATCGTTGGCACCGGCTTCGTCGCCTTCGCCGAAGAAGGATTGATCTGGTCCGCGATCGGGAAAAAGATTGCCCTTCCTTTGTTGTTCAGTCCGTTCCTCGCCTACACCGTCTCTCTACTCATCCATCCAGCTGTTCGCACGCTCGCGAGGAAGTGGGAAGGGGCCTGCTTGTGCGTGATGCCGGCCTCGCGGGCGGTGGTGGCAATCGATCCTCGCGGAGGAACGAGGACCTTGTTTCAAACCGCACACTTCGGACAGCCGGTGATCGCAGTACCTGCTCAGTGCGATCGAGCAGGCTTACGGGGGTTGGTTTTAGGGCTCGATACGATTCACTGGATCTCCAGCGGCCTTGCGTCGTTTGCCCGTGGCACGAACGATGCGCCGAAGATCGTGGCTATGCTTCTGCTCGGTAGTACGAACGCCGCATGGCCCAGCGCCTCGTCCCAGCTTGCCGCCTTCGGGGTAGTCGCCGTTGCGATGGGGCTCGGTAGTTACTTTGGAGGGCTCCGCGTGACGGAAGTTCTTGGGTGGTGACGCTGCCAGCGTCGGCTCTCCTCGCTTGTATCGCTTACCTCATCTTAACCAGGGTTCTCTAGTAGGATGTTCGCCACTGCTGGGCATAACAGTCACGATGAGGTAGACCCGAATCGGTCGCTTTTTTATGACTGGGGTGACGCTGACACGGTGATCATGTCGAAACCGAGGCCAGGAAATCCCGCATGGAGGAAGCAATCTCGTCGCGCACTTGCAGGAATGCTTGCCACCGTTGTTTGGCGGACTCTGCGGTGGCTGCCGGGTCGTCGAAACTCCAATGGATGAGTCGAACTGCTCCGGACCAACGATGGCAACTCTCTTTGGCGCGATGTCACACCATACAGAGCGCGACCTAGACTATCAGATAACGCTCAAAGGGATTCAGCTGCTTCTCGACTGCCGATGGCACATCCGTCAGCGTAGTCACCATGGGCCCCCTGAATAACTCATCAATAATTATTGATCAATCTGACAAAAAAGTTAGCAGCGCGGACTTGGCCGAACCGTCTTCCCCATGGTCCTGAGCGATGCCACAGGATCCTTAAGCTTCTCGCCGCCATCAGAATTGATTGAGTAATAGACCCAACGGCCTTCCGGACGATAGTGAATCAAGTCCGCGTCCTTAAGTACTTTTCGGTGAAAAGAGAGACATGACTGCCCGGCCTGGGAGGCATCGGTCAATTCACACGCACCACGCTCGCCCTCTTTGAGCCAATCGAGAATATCCAGTCGCATTCCATCTTGGAACGCATGGCACATTTCAGCTGTTTTGGCTCGAGTTTTATCCGACAACATAAACATCCCCTCTCGTACATCAAGAATGCATGTTGGACCAATTGTAGATTATCGTGATTGCGCCGCTTCTAGGCAGTCTGCTATGGTGCCGCGGACAGAGATCCTTCGCGATCATCTTCGGCTGGATACTTCGCATGGTCTGGGACCCCAAAGATCCTTGGAGTAAGAAGAGTGACCCGCTTGAGGATGCCCTCAAGCAGGCCCAATCGCAATTCAAGAATCTGATGCCCTCATTCAAGAATCTGATGCCTTCAAGCGGCTTCAGAAATATCGCGTTGGCAGGGCTGCTCGTCTTTCTTGCCTGGCAGAGCGTATTTATCGTCGCCCCGGATGAGGAGGGCGTCGTCAAACGATTCGGCGTCCCTGTTCGAACCGTGGGACCAGGCCCCCACGGAAAAATCCCCTTGGTCGAAACAGTCCTCCAGCCGAAAGTCCAAAAACTCCACCGTATCGAGGTAGGCTTCCGCACAGATCGGCAAGGCCGCCAGCAAATGCTGGCGCAAGAAGCCCTGATGCTCACCGGCGACATGAACATCCTGGCCATCGAATTCATCGTGCAATACAAGATTAAAACGTCTGCGGACTATCTCTTTAACGTCGCAGAAATCAATGAGACGATCGGCAAAGTTGCCGAGGCTTCCATGCGAGAAGTGGTCGGCAAGAGCAAGATCGATGAGGCGTTGACTACCGGCAAAGCCCAGATCCAACAGGATACCCAGATACTCCTCCAATCGCTCCTCGACCAGTATCAGGGCGGCGTCCAAGTCGCAGCCGTCCAGCTCCAGGATGTCGATCCTCCCGAAGCCGTGGCGGCTGCGTTCAAGGATGTGACAAATGCGAAGGAAGACCGAGAGAAGCTGATTAACCAGTCTCAGAGCTATCGCAACGACATTCTCCCCAAAGCCAAAGGCGAAGCCGCTCAGGTCGTGAACCAGGCCAAAGGCAACGCCCAGGCGCGACTGAATCGTGCCCAAGGTGAGGCCAACCGTTTTATGGTGACCCTGAAAGAATACAATCAGGCCAAAGACATCATCAGCAAGCGGATCTATATCGAAACAATGGAAGAAATCCTGCCGAATATCGAGAAAGTCATCATTGATGGCAAGACCGGCGATCGTGTGCTTCCTTACCTTCCTCTCGAGCGCCTCAAACCCAGGACTGGCACCACCGCTGAGGAGCAGAAACCATGACCAAGCAGGGGTTCATCATTGCACTGGTGGTGGTCGTCATAGGGTTGTTTCTCCTTGGGGCCTCACCGCTCTTCATCGTGGACATCATCCAGAATGCGATCGTGGTTCAACTCGGCAAGCCTGTTCGCAATATCACGGAGCCGGGGCTCTATGTGAAAATACCGTTTATTCAAGAAGTCACCTACTTCGATAAGCGCCTGCTGGACTACGACTCAGAGCCACAAGATGTGATCACGCAAGACAAGAAGACCCTCCTTCTAGACAACTACGCCAAATGGCGGATTGTCGACCCACTCAAGGTCTATCAGAACTTTCAAACCCAACGGGGAGCGCTGCAACGGTTGCACGACATCATCTATTCTGAACTCCGGGTAGAACTCGGGCGCCACGACCTTCTGGAAATCGTCGCGACGGACCGCGCCGATATCATGAAAA
>VBOM01000422.1 GCA_005877535.1 Nitrospirota bacterium
ACCGAGCGGCTGGAGCTGATCCGAATCGTGATGAAGGAGATGAAACAGGTCGAAGTGACCCACTTCGACGGCTTACTTGTGGACTATGTCCAGCGATACGGTGCCCATGCGATTATCCGTGGCCTCCGGGCGATCTCGGACTTTGAACATGAATTTCAGATGGCCCTCATCAATCGCAAAATCGCCAAACAGGTTGAGACCGTGTTTCTGATGCCCAGCGAAGAATATTCCTATTTGTCGTCAACCATCATAAAAGACGTGGCTACCCATGGCGGCGCGCTCACAGAATTTCTGCACCCCGTTGTTGCACGCCAATTGCAGGAACGGATCAGGAGTTTGAAAACATGAAGCTCGCTGCACGAGCAGGGAGAATTGCGCCCTCCCCCACCTTAGCCATGGCCGCAACCGCAAAGGCGATGACAGGACGCGGAATCGACGTCGCCGATTTCTCGTCCGGAGAACCGGACTTTGATACGCCCGAACCAGTGAAAGCTGCCGCAGAAGCCGCAATTCGTGCAGGGTTTACAAAATATACGCCCTCATCGGGCATTGATGAACTGCGCCAAGCGATTATCGACAAACTGCAGGCGGAGCAGGGGCTCCGGTACGAGAAATCTCAAGTGCTGGTCTCCTGTGGCGCCAAACATTCGCTCTACAACCTTGCTGAAGCGCTCCTTGAAGCTGGTGACGAAGTCATCATTCCTGTCCCCTATTGGGTCTCCTATCCCGACCAAACCCTGCTGAACGACGCCACGCCGATTTTCTTGCCAACCCGTGAAGAGAATGGGTATGCCATTGATGACCATGAATTGGAACGGCTCATCACCACACGCACCAAGGCGATCATCGTTAACAGCCCCGGCAATCCAACGGGAGCCACCTACGATCGCAGGACGCTCGAACGCCTTGCTGAGCTGGCTCTCCGTCGGGATTTCCTCCTGATTTCCGACGAGATTTATGAAACAATCCTCTACGACGGGGCAACACACACGAGCATCGCCTCGCTAGGACCGGAGGTCGCAGCCCGTACCGTCGTGATTAACGGTGTCTCCAAAGCCTATGCGATGACCGGCTGGCGGATCGGCTATGCTGCCGGTCCGAAAGACTTGTTGACCGCCATGGCAAACATTCAAAGCCAGAGTACGTCCAACCCCTGTTCCATTTCCCAAAAGGCTGCCGTCACGGCCTTGCGCGAAGGTGGTGCGTTCATAGAGAAGATGGTGACAGAGTTCGATCGACGACGGCGCGTCATGGTCGAGCGCCTGAATGCGATGCCAGGTGTTCGCTGCCGAATGCCCACCGGAGCGTTTTATGCGTTCCCGAATGTGAGCGGGCTATTCGGAAGGCAGAGCCCAAGCGGAACAATCCTCACTCCGACTGATCTTGCAAACTACCTGTTGCAGGAATTCAAAGTCGCTGTGATTCCCGGTGAGCCGTTCGGAAGCACTCAGCATATTCGGTTGTCCTATGCGACCAGCATGGAGACGATCGTCCGGGGAATGGATCGCCTGGACGCAGCATTCAAACAGCTTACCTAAATGAAGGGTCTCTTACCAAGCAGCCCCTCCCTCAGCGTCATGACATCAGAATTCCGTTCTAGCAGGAGGAAACGAATCGTGCCAATCTACGAGTACCAGTGTGACGACTGTGCGGATAGGTTTGAAGTCAAACAAAGCATGAAGGACGACCCCCTCACCACCTGTCCGCGTTGCGGGAAGCACGTACAGCGACTTATTTCATCTCCCGCCATCATGTTCAAAGGCAGCGGATGGTACGTAACAGACTACTCCGATAAAATGAAGCCTTCCTCGGGCAATGAAGAATCTGCACCCAAGACTGAGGAAAAGAAAGAGACGGCACCAAGCACGTCCGACCAGACGACATCTACGGCTCCTTCTACTCCAGCTTCTCCCCCTTCGTCCGCCCCGGCAAGCACCCCGTCGAGCACGACCTCAAACACCTCAAACACAGCGACAACCGCACCGTCGTCTTCCACCACCAAGAAGTCAGCGGAGCCACAGGCGCGCTAACGCGCGCCTGTGGCTTTGGCCGGGGATTTCTTCTTGGCCTGGGCCTTCTGCCTAACCTTTGCGGATGGCTTGACTGCGCCGGCCTTCGGCGTTGCGACTTTCGCCAACTTCGCCAGCCGTTCCTGTGCTGCAGCCAAGCTATTTTGCAAACCATTGATCATGGTCGACTTATCGCGATTTGCCCGAGAAAGTTCATCCACTTGCGCCTGCAAATCGTCTTTCACCTTCGCAAAGGAGGCGTATTGGTTCTGTAGCTGAGTCTTTTCCAGTGTCACACTCTGCAGCTCGGAGCGGAGTTGTTCTATTTGTGTTTGGAGTGCCGGGGGCCAGTAATCGCACCCGGACAGACCCACCGAGACGATCGCTATGGCGGCCGCCGCTACAAGATTACGCACCATCACTGTTCGAGTCATCGGCATTCTCCTTTCAGTGTGAACGATACAGTCGAATTCACGGG
>VBOM01000423.1 GCA_005877535.1 Nitrospirota bacterium
AAGCGCGGGGCTACTGACAGGCGCAGATGAGAGCGGTCTGATGATGACGGCCGTGCCTAATCTTGCGCTGAACGGCTGGGAAGGACTTGTCACCTTCGACGGCGGAGTTGGGGCAGGATTCTTCAGCAACCATAAGTTCGGTGTGCAAGATTTTGAGGGTCCGGTTCAAATCGTAGCGACCATGGGGGTTCGCGTCAATCCATTTTCTCACGCCTATACTGGCTTTCGCGTCCAACACTTCTCCGATGCCGGCCTGTATGGATCGTCCAGTCTAGGCGTGGACATGTACATCGTAGAACTTGGATACCAGTTCTAATCCTGACATCGCTCGACTGGCGACCCCTTCGCACATGAACAACCAGGCACGCCCTAGCAGCCCTAGCAGGCTGCGAGAAAGATCCCTGTCGGCACAGCAGAACATCGATGGTCTGCACGTCCAAGCAGAAGAACGCTACCGCAGGATGCTCAAAAAGGCATCCAACTAGGCCGCAGGCGAGTCAAAACCGGAGGCGTACCCTCTGGGGTACGTTGAGGATTTTGACGAACCGAGAACGACGTTGGAGGGCTTTTTGAGCATCCTGCTATGAGTTCCACCCAGATAACACGCAACGCTGCGCAATCAGCGGCGTGAAGCTCCCTACATCTTCCGAGACCCTTGTCATAACCTCATCCGCCAGCCGACGATCCTCGAAACATTCATAGACATCATCAAGAAAACCGCCCCGGAGCAGCGAATGGTGGAGAAACGCCTGGCCTGCACCAGTCGCCACGTCCAACGGATATTCGGTCACGGCAATGCGCGCGAGATGAAGCCGATCCAGCCATCCACGAACGTCTTCTGCTGACGGCCGTTCGGCAAGATGGGCTTCCAACTGACGGCGTTCCACCAGAAGACCACGAACCGCCATTTCCTGATCGATCCGACGCCAGAGTAAATCGAACGTACCGAGCGAAGGAAAGGTTAGCACCAGTTGGCCTCCTGGCTTGAGATGCTTCACCAATCCCTGGACGGTTTCGAAACGGTTGGGACGGAAAAACATGACGGAGAGATTGCCGGTGATCCGGTCGAAACAGGGCAGGCGCGGAGGCAGAGCGCGCATATCCAGACATTCGAACCGCAGCCACGGGAGTTGCTCTCCTTGGATTGCTCGCGCGCTCTCGACCTGCCGCTCACTGAGATCTATGGCCAAGACCTGTCCCGTGGGCCCCACTTGTTCCGCCAAGTAGAAGGCAGGAATCCCGTGGCCGGAAGCAATATCGAGAATGGACGTTCCAGGGGAAAGATCTAGATGCTGCAGCAAGGATTCAGCGAAGGGGGTGGACCAATAATCGTGGGTCGGAAGAGGCCAACGAATCCTGACACCAGTCCTTTGTTCTGTCATGCAGCTTGCTCCTCTGTCATGAGATCGTCACAGCATTCTCCGCCTCCCTGCCAAGGACCATCAACCGTTTCGCGAAGCTTCGATGGTGACCATGGGGGTAGCAAGACGAACCAAGCATGAACTCTTCGCATGATTCTTCTGTCTGCCGCAGAGGGGAGTTCAATAACCGCAGATTCGGCAGTTCAGGAAAGCCCACTCCTCAGCTCACTCCGGACTGCTTACTGCGAAGACTTCGGCTGGCGTTTTGGATGGAGGCCCTTGTCGCTCCTGCTCATAGGTCTGCTGGATTCGCCCGCAGAGAGAATGACCTCAATCTGGGATTCGCTGCATGTGAGATCGCCGTCCGTGGGTATCCCTGACGGTGCACCGGGCAGCCTGCCTGCAGCATGAACCTTCTTATTTTTTGCATAGTCTGGCATGATAGCTGTCCTCTTTGTCTGCGAGTATGTTCAGCCGACAGCGGCACGTTATCGAGCGCAATCGATGGAATACGATCCACCCGTCGCCAGCACGCTAATGGCAAGCTGCGAATCATCCACCTGCTGCTGCATCTCCGCCAGCGTCCGATCAATTTTCTTGCTGGAGCAATGCCGCAACGCATGGATGCTCGCTCCCGTCCAGAGTCGAACTGTTTTTCTTGACGGTGCATTCAGCGTCAGCACATAGACTTGCGTGGTGTTCTTCATACTATCCCCCCTGGTGCTGATTGCCCATGGCATTGACGGCTCCTCGACAAACACACCACGGGCTCGCCCACATCCCCTCAGATTGCGCAATAGCCAGCATCGCACCTTATTCAGAACGATGATCGTGTTATTCAATCTTTACTTGCAGCCTCTACACCACGGCGGTCACGATTGTCGTACTTTGAGGAGGCTGGGCCACTGTGGCCGGCACCGTCAGCATGGACGCCTTCAGCTCATCAATAGCTCTCTCGACGTCTCCTTCCGTCGATCCAAACCGGTCTCCCATCACCTTCATAGCCTGAATGATCGCTTTCTTCATCTTCGTGATTTGTTCTTCTTGTGTCATCACGTCTCTCCTTTATAGGTTGGGGAACTGTGCCGAGAAGTCCGCTGCATGTCCTTCACCTAGCTTGTCCCTATGGAACCGAACCGCTTCGGCCCTAGATGTCACGGTTAATGATTGCAGCACTTCAGAAACACTCTGTCATAGGAGCGGCGGAGACTGGGGAATCAAACGCGCAGGCAGGAAGCAAGCGGCGCGAGGGATAGGACAGTCAGCGAGGCTCAATACAGCACAGCCCTATGCTAGACGCCATGGAGGGGCTGGTCAAGCGTATTCAGCGCTGCCTGGATACTTCAATGATTCTGCGGGATCTCAC
>VBOM01000424.1 GCA_005877535.1 Nitrospirota bacterium
CGGGGGATGTGTCTCCTGCGTGGGGAGCCTACGAGGGGGCTGGCCCCCTCTGTAGGAGCGCGAGCAGTTTCAGCGAGCGCGACTTCGAATGCCCACCCTCTCCGCCATCTGAAGCCAGTGCTGAGTGTTGAGTTCGCAAGAGAATGGGGGCGAAAAGTTGGCTTCATCGCCTGTGACTCTCTCTTTTAACTCATAACTCAGCACCCAGAACTTTGAGTAAGGGGCTGGGCCCTGTGCGACAGAACCCTGTGAACCCCGCCAGGTCCGGAAGGAAGCAACGGTAAGCGGTCAGTTCTGTGTGCCGCAGGATCACCTGGCCCCGCTCTTCTCTTGCGAGAAAAGGTGAATGTGCAATGTTGAATGGTGTCGGCTCTTCTCATTCAAAATTTACCATTCATAACTCAAGATTTGGAGCGTAGCGACGTTGGACTACCAAGTCTCTGCCAGAAAATACCGGCCGGGCACGTTTGATGACGTGATCGGACAGCCACATGTTGTTCAGACGCTGGTCAACTCAATCACCACGAAACGAATTGCCCAAGCCTACCTCTTCTCCGGGACCCGCGGGGTGGGGAAAACCACAGTAGCGAGAATTCTTGCTAAGGCGCTCAATTGTGAGCGCGGGCCGACTGGCACGCCCTGCGGCAGCTGCTCCAACTGCCTCGAAATAGCGCAGGGGACCTCCGTCGATGTCTTGGAGATCGATGGGGCGTCCAATACGAGCGTGGACGATGTGCGCGAGATCCGAGAGAACGTCAAGTTTGCTGCATTCCGTGGGAAGTACCGGGTCTACATCATCGACGAAGTCCATATGTTGTCGAACTCGGCCTTCAACGCTCTGTTGAAGACGCTGGAGGAGCCGCCGCCGCATGTGGTGTTTATCTTCGCCACCACGGAGATTCACAAGATTCCGGCGACGATTCTCTCCCGCTGCCAGCATTACAACTTCCGCCGGATTGCGCGAACCGAGATCGTCGAGCGGTTGCGCCATGTGGTCGATCAGGACAAGATCGTGATCGAGGAGCGGAGCCTGATGGCGCTCGCCAGGGCAAGCGAAGGCAGCATGCGCGATGGATTGAGTTTGCTCGACCAGGCGGTGGCGTTCGGCGGCAAGACGATCGTGCATACGGATCTGGAGGCTCTGCTGGGAGCGGTTCCACAAGAACTCGTTCGTGCCATGATTCAGGCGATAACGGCTCAGGAGAGCGCCGCGGCGCTTCGCGTGCTGGCCCAACTGTTGGACCAAGGGCATGATCTACGGGCCTATTGTGCGGAGGTTGTCGAGTATCTGCGCAACATGCTGGTGGTGTCGGTGGTGACCTCGCCTCAAGAATGGCAGGGGTTGATCGAGGCCTCCGCGGAAGACCTGGCACAGATGGCAGCTGATGCGCGTTCGTTCTCGCCCGAGCCACTTCAGGAGCTGTTTGCGATTTTCACACAAGCGGAGGACTCGCTCAGGCTCAGTGCCCATCCTCGATTCGTGCTCGAAACAGCGGCAGTGCGTGCGACGCGGTTGCTGCATCGTGCGGATGGGAAGCCACCCCAAGCGGTGCAGCCGGTCCAGGCGACACGCCCACCTCAGTCGGCTTCAGTGCGCACGGGCCAGCCGGTCTTGCCGGCTCGTTCTGCAGATCCAACGCCCTCTTCGCCTCCGCGGCCTCTTCAATCGACAGCTACTATAGCAACCACTCCGATGCCGCCTCGGTCTTCCGTTGTCGGGAATACGGTGCCTCAACGAGGCCCTTCAACGAATCCTCCAAACGTCCGGTCCTCTGGCGCTGCCGGTGAAGTGAAGGCTTTGATGCCTGTGGCATCGAAGCCAACTGATGACGGACGCGTTGTGGTGATGCTGAATTGGGAACAGGTCCAAGAGGAAGTGGCCAATGCCTCTTCCAGGATTGCTGCCTTCTTGGAAAGAGGGCGGTTTGTGGGTGTGGATGGCCCTATTGTGACGATTGGATTTGCCAAGCAGGAGATGGCGGCCCGAGGGATGATCGAGAATCCTGATAATATGGCCGTGCTCGCATCGATCTGTGAACGATTGAGCGGTCAGACGGTTCGGCTGCGGATTGTCGAATTGTCGGAGTCGGATCCCTCCGGACCGACGATGGCGCAGCTCAGGGTGGCGAAGGAAAAAGAACAACGGCTGGTCCTCTTCGAGCAAGCGCGGGCACATCCGGTTGTCAAGCAGGCGCTGGAGATTTTCGGCGCAGAGATTGCCGAGGTTAGACCTGTGTCGAGACAGAGGGAGGTCGAGGAATGAAGAACCCGTTCGGCAATATGGGGAATATTCTGAAGCAAGCGCAGGCGATGCAGGCGCAAATGGCGAAGGTACAGGAACAGGCCGCGTCGAAGACCGTGACCGGGACAGCAGGCGGTGGCAGTATCATGGTCACTGCCAATGGGGCTATGCAGCTTGTCGGCATCGTCATCGATCCCGAAGTGGTGAAAAGTGGCGACGTGGAAATGGTGCAAGATTTGGTCATGGCTGCGTCGAACGATGCCCTCAGGAAGGCTCGCGAGATGATGGCGGATGAGATGAAATCGGTTACTGGCGGGATGAACGTCCCCGGACTCCTCTAGCAGGATGCTGAAAAAGTCCGCCAGCGGCGTTCTCGCTTCGCTCAGAGGCTCAACGTACCGAAGCGTACGCC
>VBOM01000425.1 GCA_005877535.1 Nitrospirota bacterium
TGTTGGCTTCTCAGTATGTTATCGACAAGTGGCCTGGTAGCCGAACACGTCGGCTACCTTCAGCCTGCCATCGTTTCTACCATAAAATAACAGTAGATACGGCAACTTCATTAAAACCATCATATCTGAAAGGAGATCGTTATGAAAACTAAAGCAATTTTCTATCACGCGGGTTGCCCAGTGTGCGTCGCGGCCGAGCAAAGCGTTGCCAACGCCCTTGATCCCTCGAAATATACCGTGGAACACGTCCATCTCGGCACGAACAAATCGCGGGTGAAAGAAGCGGAAGCAGCCGGCGTCAAGTCAGTGCCGGCTCTGGTGATGAATGGAGCCGCGTTTCACATTAACTTCGGCGCCGGCATCGAGGCCTTGAAGTAACCGTTTAAGTCTGTTGACTGTCCTGACCTCAGGGGGCGTGTCTCACGACACGCCCCCTTTTTTACCGCCGAACAACCAAGCTCAGCCCCGGCGGTCGGCTGCAACGCCTTATTAGGCATACCGCGGCCCGAACATGATGATGGCCATACCGAGAAGACATACAGAAACCCCGACCCAATCGGTGGCAGTAGGCTTGACGGAATCTACGACCCAAAGCCATACGATTGCGACGCCGACATAAACGCCACCATAAGCAGCATAGACACGCCCTGCCGCGGTGGGATGCAGCGACAAGAGCAACGCGAACAAGGCGAGACTGGTCGCGGCTGGAACGAGCAGCCAAACAGAACGACCCCGCTTGAGCCAGAGATAAGGTAGATAACATCCGACGATCTCAGCGACCGCCGTAAGTATAAAAAGCGCGAGTGTCTTGGCAATGTCCATAGCTTCTTTATACCTAACTATTGAGTCTACTCACCAGAATATTACGCGAAGCAGGCCTGCAAATTCCTCGATGATTTTCGTGTCAGTTCAAAGACTTCTCAACGATATCCCCAACGCCGGATTGGCGTGATATACGCCGCCAGCACCACGGACTGTGGCGCGTGAAGTGCGAGAAAGGCGAGAAAGGCGCGATTCGAAGATCAGAGTTCGAAGTTCCGAAAACCTCGAACTCTTCCCCGTCTCGCCCGTCCCGCCAGTCTCGCCTGTCTCGCTACGTTCCACACGTCGTTGGCCTTGTATCTGTTCCGATTCCGATAGTCACCTCGACTCTCGCAACCCCCTTCACGTTGGCGCAGAGATCACCGAGACCTGGTGTTACTAACCGGAACGGACCGCCTTTCGCATCAGGCAACGATGCTTCATCGAGTTCATAGACGAGAACCCCGTACTCTCTCGCCTGTTGAAGCGTGAGGCAGGCGGAATACTTCCCGTCTGAGGCATGAAAGGTGACATGATCCGCCCCGATGGCCAGCGCCGGAATATCGAGCAGACCCTTCACGCGAATCCCTTTACCCTTCATGCCAGGCATCACAGTCGAGATATCGAGCTGATGTTCTGCCGGCAACGATGCGATCGCGGCACGATCGAACGAGACAGGTTGGACCACCGCCCCGTCGATTCGCACGACACCGGGACCGGTTCGATCCCGCTCGGTGATGGTCTTGATCACCGCCGTCAGCAGGTCGTTCAGCGGCGTCGGAATACTGAACTTACGCCCGAGCTTCGCGACATACCCGTTCAGAAAGTCGATCTCGGTCGGCCGGCCGGCCTTCCAATCGTCATACATCGAGGTATGGATATCCCGTATCTCGCTCGTCCAACGGACCACCTTCTCTGCCATATCTGCGGCTAAGGGCACTTTTACGGTGGCCGCCACAGCCACGACTTCACCCACGATCTGGTGAATCACTCGCAGCATCTCAGGATGATCGAGTGCCTTGGCCACTTTGTCGTCGATCATCACGGTCAAGGGATTGAAGACGCAATTCCAACACATCTTCTCCCACTTGCTGCGCCGGACATCATCGGCCAGCTGACAAGGAATCCCCGCCTGCTTGAACAGATCCGCGATGGCCAGCAGACGAGGGCTCTGATTCCCCATCAGCTCCCCGATCGCCACAGCCCCCTTCTTATAATGGTCGATGACGCCTGGTGCCGCGATCCTGGTATAGATATACGCGATACCACCGACGACACAATCCCGGTGGAATCTCGCCAGGATGCGGTCTTCGGTATCGACCCCATTTTGTAAGGTCAAAATGACGGTCTTCTCGGTCAGGACCGGCTCGATTTGGGTCAGCACCTCATCCAGATCGTAGGCTTTGATGGAGAGGATGATCAGGTCAGGCTTCGGAAAGTCTCGCGGATCGGAAGCGGCTGGTGGATGTACGGTGAAGGAGCCATCGGCGCTGCGAATCGTGAGGCCATTCTGCCTCACGGCTGCAAGCGTCTTGGTCCGCAACAGGAAAGACACAGAAAGATTCGCTTTTGCTAAATGCGCGCCGAAGTATCCACCGACTGATCCAGCTCCCACCATGAGAATCTGTTTCATCACGCTCCTCAGAAGAATAATGACCGAGTACTATACCACGCAGGTTCGTCGGCTCGAAATGCGGTACAATTCGCGCAACAATCAGGCAGGTAGGCTGAAGGCTTTTAGGGGGCAAGATAACACAGGTGGATAGACTGAAGG
>VBOM01000127.1 GCA_005877535.1 Nitrospirota bacterium
CGCAGACCTATTGCAGTTTCTCGCGAAGACTGTCAAGTCGGAACAGCTGTCGCGTGTGTTGGCTGCTTCCCATGAGGTCGAAGGCAGTGCCTCTCCCAGGTTTCGGATGGTCGGCTCGCTCAATCAGCCGGGTGGCGTCACTTTTGCCGGGGGTGAGATTACAGTTCAGCGTGTCAGTCTGACCAATCCGTCGTTGCCCGAGAGACTGACGGGGCTGCAGGGCCGGTTCGTCCTGTCGGATGGCGGGACGCAGTTCGATCAGGTGACGGGACATTTTGGCGATCTGGCCTTGCAGATCAGTGGAGGCATCACGGGGGGCAGCGGCACCACCTTTCAAGATTTCCTGATTAGGGTCAAGGGAGATGCGGAGCATATGGCCAAGTTGTTGCCCTCGCAAGCCATTCCAGCCGGGATGATCGAGGGCTTGGTCAATGGCGCTGTGGTGCTGACCGGGCCGACCGTATCGCCGCACATACGGGGTGAGGTCGTTCTGTCTGAATCGAAAGTGACGCTTCCCGGTCTGGTCGAAAAACCGATCGGCGCCCAGGCGACGGTGGAATTCGAGGGCATGATTCCACAGGCCTCCGGGGTCTTGCTCGATCGGCTCGAGCTGAGTGTGCCGCCGATCAAACTGCCGGTCAAAGGCAAGATTCAACTGGGTGAACGATTCTCAATCGATGCGGCGCTTTCGACCGGCACCCTGTCATTGTCTCGCGTGCCGGAATGGATTGCCAAAGGAGGGTTTGAGGCGGGGAATATCGAATTGTCGCTCGACATGAAGGGGAAGGGACCAGATTGGAAAGCCTGGAGGAACACCGGGTGGCTCGCGTTGACCAACGGTCTGATGAACGCCAAGGGGGTCGAGGGACCAATCCAGGATTTGTATCTGCGGGTCCACTTTGTGAAAAACGGCGTGGAGATCAAGCGGTTGTCGTTTCGCCTGCTCGACAGCGACGTCGTGCTGGAAGCGGCGATCCGCAACTGGGCGGCAAAACCTTCGATTATCGCCAAGATCGAGTCCAGTCAAATGGATCTCGATCTCCTTATCCCGAAAGGCCAACGGTCGCCGATCCGAGAGTTTCTGGAAACTCTTGCAGCTACCAGCAAGGTCCAAGCAACCTTATCGATGGCGCGTGGCCATTATAGACATCTCAAATTTGGAAGCCTCTCCGGCCGCATTACGATTCAAGACGGTGTGCTTGATCTGGATCGTTTGTCCGGCCAATCGACCAATGGAGAAGTCGCCGGCCGCATGGTGGTGCAACTGCCGCGCAAAGAGCCAGCCGACGCTGAGCTCTCGGTTCGGGCGACGGGCCTGTTGGTGGAAGATGTATTGAAGCTGGCGAAGGGGGGTAAAGGAGGCGGAATCACAGGTGAAGCTCGAATGACGGGGACGATCCGCGGCAATGGGAAGAATCCGCACGGGCTATATCCCACGTTGAACGGCAAGGTGGATATCCTGCTTGAAAACGGACGCATCTTCAAATCGGAGGAACGGGCGGTCTGGAAAATCATCAGCATTTTGAATCTTCCGGCCGTGCTTCAAGGAAAAGTGGATTTGGAGAAAGAAGGGTTGCCCTATAATAAGATTTCGGCAAAGGTTGTCATGCGGAACGGGCTCTTCGAGACCGAGAACCTGATCATCGATAGCCCGATCGTCAAGATTACCGCTGCCGGCAACTATGATTTGCCGACGGATCAAATCGACATGGTCTGGGCCGTCAGCCCGTTCGGGTCCTATTCGCAATTCCTGAAAACGATTCCACTCTTCGGGCGAATCTTTGCCGGTGATCGCAAAGGCGTTGCCACTGCGTTGTTCTCCGTCAAAGGGTCAATCGAGGACCCAGAGGTGACGTACCTGCCGATGAAGTCGTTCGCCACCGGCGTGACGGGCCTGGCGCAACTTGCTTTCGACATTTTGAAGAACACGGTCATGCTGCCGATTGATCTGATGACGCCTGACGAGGAGAAAGATGTCGACAAGGACAACATACCCGCGCCTGAACCAGTTCCATCTGTGCCTTGACCGACCTCCCCCCCCGTGCTAAATTCCGACCTGCATTCACTATGGCTTCATCCACGCCGCAATCTCAACGTGCCACGGTCTTTATCGCTGCCAGCGAGACCGATGCCAATTTATATTACGCGACGAAGTTTATTGCGCCGGACCCCTTTATCTATTTGGAAATTAAGGGGGAGCGGATGCTGGTGATGAGCGATCTTGAGATGGATCGGGCGAAGAGCCAGTCCTCCGTCGATCGGGTGCTCTCGTATTCGGAGGTCGAAGGGCGAGCCAAGACGCAAGGTATCGCTGAGCCAAGTATGGTTGAGGTCGTTCATATCCTCCTGCGGGAAGCCGGCATCACGCAGGTCCTGGTTCCGGCGAACTTTCCCTTCAGCCATGCAGTCAAGTTCCAGTCCTTGGGGTATCAGCTGCATCCGAAAAGGGACCCGTTCTACGAACAGCGTGTGGTGAAGACCGCCGATGAAGTCCGCTATATCGAAGCAGCCCAGCGCGCGACCGAACAGGCGGTCGCAGCCGCCCACGATCTGCTGCGTCAGGCCTCAATCAAACAGGATCAACTGTGGTTCGATGGGATACCGCTGACGTCGGAGCGAGTGAAGAAGCTGATCAATGTGACATTGATGGAGTGCGACTGTGTCGCCCAGCATACCATCGTTGCGGGGGGAGAGCAGGCTTGCGATCCACACAACGAAGGCAGTGGACCGTTACCGGCTCACCGCAGCATTATCTTCGACGTGTTTCCTCGTTCCGCCACCAACCGGTATTTCGCCGATATGTCCAGAACTGTGGTGCGAGGGACCCCGAGCCCCGAACTGAAGCGGCTCTATCAGACGGTCCTGGCTGCGCAGGAAGAGGCGATCACGAAAGTCAAAGACGGAGCGGACGGGAAGAGGATTCATCAGGGGATCTGCGCTCGGTTTGAAAAAGCCGGGTACAAGACAGGCCTCGTCAATGGCCGCATGCAGGGCTACTTTCACGGCACCGGCCATGGGGTTGGACTCGATATCCATGAAATGCCGCGCATTAGCCGCACCGGGTCACTTCTCCAAGAAGGCCACGTTGTCACCGTTGAGCCAGGCCTCTACTATCCCGGTCTCGGTCCACACCCCATCCTGAAGAGTTTCGGCTCGATGTCAGCCGCGGGATGACCGTCCTCGATGCCCTCATTCGGATCAAGCATGAGTGCGACGGGAGCCTGGCACTTCGCTACTCCTGCCGCTCTGCGATTTGTGGCTCTTGTGCGATGACGATCAACGGCAGCGAGAAACTGGCATGCCGCACCTCTCTCCGCAAAGAACTTGAAAGGCACGGCCACATCGAGGTTTCGCCGCTCCGCAACCTCCCGGTCATCAAAGACCTGGTTGTGGATATGGCGTCGTTCTGGGGGAAGATCCGCGACGTGCATCCCTGGCTGGTTCCAACGGCTTGGCCTAGGCGTGAGGGCGTGCCTGCTCAGACGAAGGTGCGGGACCATGCCAATCCACAGTTTCACAATGTGGATGCCTGCATCATGTGCGGCGCCTGCGTCGCGGCTTGTACTGTGCATGAAGTCTCGAAAGGGTTTGCCGGCCCTGCAGCCCTGGCGAAGGCCGATCGTTTCCTTTCCGATCCACGAGAATCTCGTTCATCGACAAGGGCCAGGCTCTCGACGCTCCAAGACGAGCACGGCATCTGGGACTGCACACGTTGTAATTTCTGCGTGGAGGTCTGTCCGAAAGATGTCAAACCCATGGAGGCGATCGTCAGGTTGCGTCGGGCCTCTCTCGAACATGGGTTGACGACGACCGGTGGCGCGCGTCACATTCTTGGTTTTACCGATCTGGTCGAGCAGCAAGGGCGCTTGAACGAAGCGATCATGCCACTGAAGGTGGTGGGGTTCGCACCGCGTAACCTCTTGCGCATCCTGCCTCTGGCCATCACGATGTTGCTCAAAGGGAAAATCCCCAATCCTTTCGGACATGCGCTCCCTGGGCTCAGCCAGATCCAGGCCCTCATTCGTCGAGTGCGACGTACTATGCCGCCAGCCTGACGCCCATGGCGTGGACCTTTCGATTTCTTGAGGATATTGCTATGGCCGATACTGCCTTCGAAGCTCAGGGGGAGTCGGTCGAGGAGGTCTTTCGCGGCGCGACGCAGGCTCTCCTTGAGAGCATGGCTAACCCTGTCACGGTTTCGGGAGGATGGGAGCGCGCAATTGAGCGGACCGATGTGGACCCATCGACGTTGTTGTTCGATTGGTTGTCGGAGGTGGTCTACTGGAAAGACGCAGCGGGGGTGGTCTTTCGAGAGGCACCGCTCACACTGACGCGGGAGGGGGACGTGTGGCTGTTGCGAGCAGGTCTGATCGGCGCACCGGTGGATCAGCAGACACAAGAACTCCATGCCGATGTGAAGGGGGTCACGAAACATCGGTACGAGCTCAAGCAAACAGGCGGTTCCTGGAAGGTAATTGTGGTGCTCGACGTATGACCCCTGCGAGACATGCGGGACGAGCGAGGCAAGCGCGACGTGTTCGAGACAGTCGTCTTTCTTACACTTCTCGCTCATCGCGCTTTTCTCGCTAGTCTCGCTCACTTGATATGAATCTCAACACTGACATGGCGGTCAATCGGATTACGGACGACATTTGGGAAATCCCTCTGTCTGAAAAACCCGGGATGCTGGTGCCGGCCAGGATTTATGCAACCAGGGAGATTCTCCAGGCCATGGATTCCGGGGTCTTCGATCAGGTGACCAATGTCGCCTGCCTACCCGGCATCCGCCGGTATGCGCTCTGTATGCCTGACGGGCATTGGGGATATGGATTCCCGATCGGGGGTGTTGCGGCGTTCGACGTGCAGGACGGGGTCATCTCTCCAGGCGGTGTGGGATATGATATCAACTGCGGCATGCGGCTGATTCGAACAGATTTGACGCTGGCGGACGTGCAGCCTTATCTAGAGACGCTCCTGACCGAGCTCTTTCGAAAAGTGCCGGCGGGCGTCGGGGCGAGCGGATTTCTTCGGCTCTCGGGGGAGGAATTTGCTCAGGTGATGACCCATGGGGCCCGGTGGTGTGTAGAGAGGGGATACGGGTGGCATCGGGATCTCGTCCGTATGGAAGAGGGGGGCTGCATCGAGGGCGCCGATCCGTCGATCGTGACCGACCATGCGATCCAACGGGGCATCAACCAACTGGGGACCTTGGGCTCGGGCAATCACTATCTTGAAGTCCAGGTGGTCTCGAACGAACGGATATTCGATCCGGTCACGGCTGCGGCGCTCGGGATCACCGGCCACGAGCAGATCGTCGTGATGGTGCATTGTGGCTCGCGCGGGTTCGGTCATCAGGTTGCGAGCGACTACCTCAAGGTGTTCGAAAAAGCCATGCGCCGCAATGGCATCACAGTGAAAGATCAGCAGTTGGCCTGTGCGCCGTTTCGATCTCCCGAGGGGCAGGAGTATTTTTCCGCCATGAACTGTGCCGCGAACACGGCCTTTGCCAATCGCCAAGTCATCACGCATCAGATTCGCGAAGCCTTCGCAACGGTATTCGGTCAGTCCGCCGAGGCACTGGGGATGGAGCTGGTGTATGACGTGGCACATAACATCGCGAAGGTGGAGCGGTATGCAGAAGGAGAGTTGGTGGTGCATCGCAAAGGAGCGACCAGGGCGTTTGGGCCGGGAAGTCCTGAACTACCAGAAACGTTTCGACAGACAGGCCAGCCGGTAATCTGTGGCGGCTCAATGGAGACTGGCTCGTACCTGCTTGTGGGGACGGATCAAGCGGTGCGTGACACGTTCGGGTCGACGATGCACGGGTCCGGGAGAACGATGTCCCGCGCACAAGCGAAGAGAACAGTTCGCGGTGAGCAGCTGCAGCAACAGATGAAACAGCGCGGCATTCTGGTCAAGGCCGTGTCGATGTCAGGTCTGGCGGAGGAGGCCGGCCTGGCATACAAGAATATTTCTGAAGTGGTGGAGTCGGTCGATCGTGCGGGAATTACAAAAAAAGTGGCGGAATTGCGTCCGATTGGCAATATAAAGGGGTGATCGCAGAAGGAGAGTCACATGGATAAACGGCAGCATCCCCGGTTTCCCGCCAGGTTTCACAGTTCCTTTACCTCCGTCACCGTGGTCAGTGGGGAGGGGAATGTGGTTGATCTGTCGTTGCGTGGCTGCTGCGTGGAATCCGAGACGTCCGTGCAGCCCGGAAGCACGCTCACGATACGCGTGCATATTCTGCAGGACGAACCCCCCATCACCATCCTTGAAGCCGTCGTGCGGTGGACGCGCGAGGGCCGCTTCGGGATCGAATTTCTCTCCTTGGTTCCTGAAGAATGGGCTCGCTTGCAACATACCGTGACGCAGTTGGAACTGCACCCCTACGAGAAGAAGCCAACCGACGACACTTCTGAAGCTGCGTAACAGCAATCGGCCACGCGAGTTCAGTAGCTGACCCTTCTCCCTCTGTGTGTCCCTGTGGTGGATGGCACAGGTGTCTGCTCCCGTTCCGCTCCTTGACCTAGCCCGCATTATTCATGAACACTTCTGCTGCAATCGCCGATCCGCTGCTGCGACGGGCCTCCAGCCGGCGGGCTCGCCCCTCGATTCCTCAACGTACTGCACGAGTACGCATCGGGTCCTCAGGGCTCCGCGCGCTGGTCTCGCGACGCGGCTCAGCGATTTCGCGACGAACCGTCATGAATAATGCGGGCTAGATCTCCCTACATCTGGTACCTCGGAAGATGGGTCGATCATTGCTCGTTCAATTTCGTTTGGGTTCTCTCTGGTTCATCTGGTCTATCTGGTTTGTTTTGATGATTGAGCCAGCGAAACGAGACAAACCAAACAGACCAGTGCATCCTGTCGTTTCTCACGCTTTATGATCCCTGCACGGTGACTTTCCGAAAGGCGGAAGTTATACTTCAAATCTAGGGCCCTATCGTTAGAAATGGAGGCGATCGCTATGAAGAATTATGTCGGAAGGTTGTGGGGGATCGTGGGGATAGGGTTGCTCACCATACCAGTCGTCCTTCCGGCTGGAGCGTCAGATAAGCCTGTGACGGGTGACACAGTTGTACGGGAAGCTCAGGAGGCGGTGACGGCCACCAAGGACTATACGATTCAGCAAAAAGACGCGTTTCAGCGAAAGGTTCAAACAGAACTGGATGAGATGCAAGTGCGCATCAAGCAGCTGCGTGGACAAGTCAAGCATGCGTCGGGGGAAGCAAGAGCGGAGATCCAGAAGGCGATCGGGGAATTAGAGAAGAAAAAGGACCTGGCCAGTAAGAAAGTCGAGGCCATTCAATCCGCAACGGCCTCGTCCTGGGAGCAGGTGAAGTCGAAAACAGAAGCTGCGATGGACGATCTTCGCGATTCTCTCGCAAGGGCCCGGTCTTATCTCCCGTCACGGTAGACCAATGAAATATGCCCTCTACCCCGGTTGTGCGGCCCAAGGGGCGACACCGGAACTGTATCAATCGACGAGGGCGATCATCGGCCGATTGGGGATCGAGGTCGTCGAACTCACGGCCGCGGCCTGTTGCGGCGCCGGGGTTGTGACAGAGGCGAATCCCGATATGGCGCTGGCGCTGAACGCCAGGACGTTTGCGCAAGCGGAGGCGCTTGGACTGGACGTCATGACGATCTGCGGCACCTGTCAAGGAGTGATGAGCGCCGCCAATCGACGATTGAAGACAGAGGCAGGAACCCTGGAACGCATCAACGCCCTCCTGGCACCAGAAGGTTTGGCCTACCACGGGCAGGTCCAAGTCAAACATCTGTTGTGGATTGTGGTGCGAGACATCGGGCTGGCTCGCCTGGGCACCCTGGTCTCCGTGCCCATGCGAGACTTCCGCGTCGCCCCGTTTTACGGTTGCTACATCCTGCGTCCGTCGTGGGATCTAGGATTTGACGATCCTGAGAATCCCCAATCCCTCGAACGCGTCATTAAGGCCGTCGGTGGCGAGCCGGTGGCCTATGCCGGAAGAACCAAATGCTGTGGGTTTCCCATTATCCTCGAAAAGGAAGCTATTGCCGTGGCCATGGCAGGGACGCACATGAATGAAGCGAAGGAGCAGGGAGCCGACTTTATGGTGACGCCCTGTCCGCTCTGTCACATGAGCCTGGATATTTATCAGGATCGGGCTGGTCGTTCCGTGAACCGCGAACTCCACTTACCGATCTTGCATGTGCCGCAGTTACTTGGTTTGGCGATGGGGCTTCCGGCCAAGGACTTGGGACTCTCGCATCATGTGATCTCGGTCGATTCCATTTTGGCCCGCATTACTCATGACGGTTCGTCGCGAAATCGCGGAGCCGCGTCGCGAGACCAGCGCGCGGAGCCGTGAGGACCCGATGCGTACTTGTGCAGTACGGTGAGGGTCCGAGGGGCGAGCCCGCTGGCCGAAGGCTCGTCGTAGCAGTGGATCGGCGATTGCAGCAGAAGCGCTCATGAATATTGCTGGCTCAACGACGCTTGATCGTCGTCGAACGCAGCCGCAACCATTCTGAAGGAGTTGGCGAATGAACGTGGTAAATATATCGGACTATCAAGAGTTTAGCATGGAGAAGATGAAGAAGAACAATATGTTTAAGACACCACGATTCTTCTGCGACATCTACTGCTTTGAGCCAGGGCAGGAACAGAAGGGGCATATCCACGGCGAGCAGGATAAGGTCTATCTCGTGCTTGAGGGACAGGGCACGTTTCAGGTCGGCTCAGAGAAACAGGTGCTTGGTCCAGGGCAGGGAACCATGGCGCAGGCCGGGGAAGAGCATGGCGTGAAGAATCACACAGGCCAGCGCCTCAAAGTATTCGTGTTCGTGGCGCCTAATCACTCTTGAAGACGTGAATCGTTAAAGGTGAAACGTTCAAGGGCTAGAGCAGGCATGTATGACGAGTCAATCCCTACTGTGCCCGACTGACTATCTTTTAGGAACTGCCCGACCCTCTTCTAAGTCTTGGAGGTCGGCCCAGCTGGTGAGGTCGGTTCGGGAGGGATCGGCTGCGTCTCTGAGCTTGTTGAAGTATTCCTGCTTCTTTGGAGTACTCGGTCCGCGGGTCAACATCATCCGGTTCCATGCTTCCAACTCGACTGGAGGACGTGCCTTCGCCGTCTGGGTGAACCATTTTGCCACTGCTTCGTCTGATGGATTGGCTTTGACGGCTGCGGTGAACTCTTCGGCCCTGATGCCTGCGAACTCCATGAGCCGCTCATCCATCGGGCAGGGGTAGATGTATTCGCCTTCGGTGCCGGCCAGCACGGCGCGGCATTTATCGATCATCCGCGCCAGATGGACATACCCCTCCAGCGTGACGCGCATACTGTGCGGAAATGATCTTCGAAGATCCATTGAGCTTCCGCGCGCGCTTGCCTTCGCCTCTCCACTTGTGGGGGAGGGGGTAGGCATGTAGGATCGCTAGCCCGCAATATTCATGACGGTTCGTCGCGAAATCCCTGAGCCACGTCGCGAGACCGGCGGGCGGAGCTCTGAGGACCCGATGCGTACTCGTGCAGTACGGAGAGGGTCTGAGGGGCGAGTCCGCCGGCCGAAAGCTCGTCGTAGCAGCGGCTCGGCGATTGCAGCAGAAACACTCATGAATAATGCGGGCTAAATCAATTTGTGATTCGTGAACGTCAAGTTCTTCACGATCACTTCGCCGTTTTCGTATGTAATGATGCGGCGGGTGGCCGGCAGATCCGATGATCCGACGCGCACATGGGTGTCGGTGAAGCTTTCTACGTTGGTCAGTTTCCCGTCGGTGGGTGAATAGTAGTACACGCAGTATTTCGTCGTCAGATTCTTCTGGTCTTGCGTCACCGCGCTCTCTTCCACGTTTATCGTAAAGGCAAAGGGGGTCATGCCGGGGTGCGCCATCTTGCGATTAATCTGGGTAATGCGATGGTCTTTAAGGCGATAGAACGAGTTCGACCCATGGATGATTAGTTTTGCGCCTAATGGGTGCCCGTCCTCTTCCTTGGTCAATGAGTACTTGCCGTCCGATTCCTCGAAGGTTCTTGGCCCACGGTGCACCGCGATCATACCGAGCTGTTCCTGCACCCACTTCTGCACGTCGGTCTCTCCCAGTTGGACCGATACATCACGAGGGCCTTTCACCTTGACGGATCCGCTGGTTTCCTTCCCGTTTAGATTCACTGTCAGGTCGGCAGTGAATCCCTTAAAGTCTTTCTGCCACCGCGCGGTCTTTTCGAAGGCTTGCCGTAGCAGCTCGCGGGCCTTCGGATCGTCGGCGACTGTGGTTTGTTCTTCTTTCCGTTGATGCTGTTCCATTGGGTAGTCTCCTTCGCGACTCGAATTACCGAATTAGTGGTTCATTATACACTTGGGGTGAAAGATGCCACAAGCGCGGCGCAGGGAGTTGTACCAGCTTGAGCCCATACAAGCGCTAGAAGAAATTGAACATTTCCAGTATACTGCGACGCGTGCGGGCTCTATGCCCATGTAAAACGAAAGGACGGACATGGAACGACGGGCTGCTTCCCATACCGAAGAGGAAGAGATGAACCATCGCCGCCGGTTGCTGAATGCCGCGAAGAAAGGCGATCAAAAGGCCATTGGTAAGCTCTTAGAGCTCTATCAAGTGCGGATCTACAGTGGCGATATGGTGACGAAAATGAATAAGACATCCGCGACACACAAACTTCAGGCTCAGCTCGCGGAAGGGAAACCAGTGAAGGGTGGGCCGGGAAGTCATGGCAAGAAGACTCCGCCTGCGAAGTCCGCTCCAGCGAAACTCAGACATGCGAAGTCGACTCCAGCGAAACGCACACCTGCGAAAGCCGCAGCGCGTCGGCCCATTGTGAAGGCAAAGCCAAAATCTCGGCCAGCCAAAGCAGCTCGAAAGAAACACAAGAAGTAACCACGCTATGCCAATGATTTTTCGCCGGATACCCTGTAGCTTGCAACGGGGAGCTTCATTGCACGGCCACTCGTAGTCCCCCTCCCGCCAGTTTTGTGGCGATCTCCTCCGCTTCTGTCAGCGCACCCGCGTACACAATGGCTTCCCCCTCATGGTCGATCTTCCATGCCAGCTCAAAGGCCTTCGTGGAGTTCATGCCAGGAATGTATTGGCAAAAGAGTGCAATGACTTGCTCGTAGGTATGACACTCGCAGTTGAACACGATCACACGCGCGTCGATCCTGGCACCTACGTCGGTGCTGGTGGTCTCTGTCGTGACGGGGGGTGCGAAGGGGGTTTCCGTGCCTGCCATAGTGGCAAATTCTATCAGACTTGGTTGTAACTTTTAATAGCCTACGCGGATGAGCAGGTGGTTGATTCTCGGCCAATTCTCTCGGACGCAGGATTGCGCATA
>VBOM01000128.1 GCA_005877535.1 Nitrospirota bacterium
CTGAGTTTATTCAGTTGATGGAGAAACAGCATGTTTAGCAGGAGGCTGAAAAAGTCGCTCTTCTCCCCCGCCCAGCCCAGGCGCGCCGAGACGCTCCTTTCCCCGGGCGGCGTTTTTGCATCGTTCAGACCCTCAACGTCCCCGAGAGTGTACGCCTCGGCCCTGCACGCGCTGCGGCCTTGCTGGTCGGCCTTTTTGAGCCTCCTGCCGGGTGTTCTCCTGTCGTCCCAGACGTGCGGGCCATCGAAGTTCTGCCGTGCCGAAACGGTATCTCCGCAGCCGCAGCCTGTTAGAGGGCATGCCATGCTTGCTCTGCTCTGCTTTCTCGCAGTCATCGGTCTGCAAGCCGGTTGCGTTACGATCAATCTAATCGAGCCATCGGGGCCGGTGCAAGAAGTGCAACTCAGCGGTACGGGCCAGGGAAAAGTCCTCTTGCTCGATCTGTCGGGGGTCATTAGCTCGCAAGATAAAGATGGCCTTGTTCCGCAACCCAACATGTTAGCCACGTTCAGGGAAGAGCTGACGAGGGCGTCGAAAGACGACAAGATCAAAGCTGTGGTTGTTCGAATCAACAGTCCAGGCGGAACCGTCACCGCCTCGGATATCCTGTATCACGAGTTGCGGGACTTCAAAACCAAGAGGAAGGTTCCCGTGATTGCTTCGATGATGGATGTGGCGGCGTCAGGGGGCTACTACCTGGCCATGGCGGCGGACAGCATTGTGGTTCATCCCTCGACGGTGACGGGCAGTATTGGCGTCATCATGTTGACCGTCAACGCCAGGGGATTGCTCGAAAAAGTGGGTGTCGAGGCCAACGCCATCACGTCCGGCCCCCGGAAGGACATGGGCTCGCCCTTTCGGGTCATGACAGCTGAGGAGCGGGGGATCTTTCAAAGCGTGATTGACTCGTTCTATCACCGGTTCCTGGCAGTGGTACAGGAGGGGCGTCCCAATCTGTCGGCTGATCAAATTAAGAAACTGGCCGACGGGCGGATCTATTCAGGAGATCAGGCAAGGGAGGCAGGCTTAATCGATGAAATCGGGTACCTGGATGACGCGATCGAGATGGCCAAGAAGAAGGCGGGGCTGACGGAGGCGCGGGTCGTAACCTATGGGCGTCGGGGGGAATATCAAAATAATATATATTCGCGTCTGTTCGGGATGAGTTCGGGCATCACCGGGCTGGTCAATCTGGATTTGCTGTCGATGGTACGGGGTGGAACACCGCAGTTCATGTATCTCTGGATGCCATGACCAAAATTCCGCATTGAGTGATGTATCGATTTGTTCATTGAAGTGATCATGCAATGATTCAATCACCAGATCACAGAATCGGCAAATTCTTGGCGACGCCGGTCGGACGCCGGGCGATGCTGGCTCTGGGCGCCCAGGGGGCGATGAGTCTTTGCACGGCCCTTGGGGTTGGGTCGGCCCTGAGTCTGTTCGGCGGCCTGACGGGCTGTTACCGGGCGCCAGGCACGGCTCGCGATCAGTTGATCTTTTTCTCAGAAGAGAAGGAACTGCAATTCGGGCTGAGCGCATTCCGCGAGGTCTTACGGGCTGCTCCGCTCAGTGACAACACAGAAGTGAATGAGTTGGTGCATCGCGTGGGACGAAAAATCGCTGAAGCTGCCAACAAGCCGGAGTATCAGTGGGAGTTCGCGGTCATTCAAGATGACAAGATGGTTAATGCCTTCGCGCTTCCAGGTGGAAAGGTCGCCATCTTCACCGGGATTCTCAAAACTACGAAAGACGATGCTGGATTGGCGACGGTGATGGGTCATGAGGTCGCGCATGCGTTGCAGCGTCACGGGGTGGAGCGGATGAGCAGGAGTATCTTGGACCAAATTGCGCAATTGGGCGCATTGGGTGCGGCGGCATCCGGACGTACCAATGCCGGTGCGATTCAGGGCCTGTTGGGGGCGTACGGGGTCAATGTGTCATTGCCCTTCAATCGGAAACAAGAATCGGAAGCCGACTACATCGGCCTTCGACTGATGGCCCAAGCAGGGTACGATCCGCGTGAAGCCGTGCCGTTTTGGGAGCGCATGAGCGGCTGTCCGAGGCAGATGATCGGGAAGCTTTGTTTTCGGTCGCAACAGGCGATACCTGAATTCCTTTCCACCCATCCGTCCGATGTGACACGTATCAATCAGATCGAAGCCTGGCTGCCCGAGGCGCTTCAGTACTATCATGGGCCTGGGAGCGAGGCAGCTCCACCGGCGCCCGCGCCATACCGGCCGACGATCGGGCCGATGCCACAAGCTAGCTGACTCTGAAACGAGGTCTCCGTGCCAAGGCGAACAGATATCAAGTCCATTTTACTGATCGGGTCTGGTCCGATCGTGATTGGTCAGGCCTGCGAGTTCGACTATTCCGGCACGCAGGCCTGCAAAGCCCTCAAAGAAGAAGGCTACCGGGTGATTCTCATCAACAGCAACCCGGCGACGATCATGACCGATCCTGAGTTGGCGGATCGGACTTATGTGGAGCCGATCACACTTGAGGTCGTGGAGAAAGTGATCGAACGCGAACGTCCCGACGCCCTGCTCCCGACCATGGGAGGACAAACCGCGTTGAATACGACGATGGGATTGGTCAAGCGGGGAACCTTGGAAAAATACGGCGTCAAGTTGATCGGCGCGTCCGCCGAAGCGATTCATAAGGCAGAGGATCGCGAAGCCTTCAAGCATGCGATGCAGCGAATCGGGTTGCGAGTGCCGGCCAGCGGCACGGCGCATAACCGCGAAGAAGCCATTAAGATTCTTGAACAGGTTGGATTTCCGGCCATCATTCGGCCGTCGTTTACCATGGGTGGGACCGGTGGGAATATCGCGTACAACCGGGAAGAATTCGAGAAGACAGTCGAATGGGGTCTCGCCATGAGTCCCGTCGGTCAACTCTTGATCGAAGAGTCATTGATCGGGTGGAAAGAATACGAACTTGAGGTGATGCGGGACCTCAAAGATAATGTCGTCATTGTCTGTCCGATTGAAAATCTGGACCCGATGGGGGTGCACACGGGTGACAGCATCACAGTCGCGCCGGCCATGACCCTCTCGGATAAAGAGTACCAGCGCATGCGGGATGCCGCGGTTCGGATCATGCGTGAGATCGGCGTCGATACCGGCGGGTCGAACATCCAATTCGGCCTGGATCCTAAAAACGGCGACATGGTGGTCATCGAAATGAACCCACGTGTGTCGAGGAGTTCTGCGCTCGCTTCGAAAGCGACGGGGTTTCCCATCGCCAAGATTGCCGCGAAGCTCGCCGTGGGCTATACGTTGGATGAAATCACGAACGACATCACCGGTGTGACGAAAGCCTCCTTCGAACCCACGATCGACTATGTAGTGGTGAAGATCCCTCGCTTTGCCTTCCAGAAGTTCCGAGGGGCCGATCCCACCCTCACGACGCAGATGAAATCCGTGGGCGAAGTGATGGCGATTGGGCGCACCTTTAAAGAGTCCTTGCACAAGGCGATTCGTTCGCTGGAGTTGAACATGAACGGGTTCTTTTCTCGGGAGGGGTTGGATCATGGGATTCCTGAGAGGCTCGATCGGCAACAAGCGTTGGAGCGGGTACGCCAACATCTCCGGACCCCGATTGCCGAGCGACTGTGGCACGTGGCGGATGGGATGCGTCTCGGCCTGTCCAATGACGACTTGTTTGCCCTCACAATGATCGACCCCTGGTTTCTGGAACAGATCCGAGAACTGATGCAATTTGAAACCCTGCTGGTCGGCCAGGCGGGAAAGAAACCAGCTGCGCTTGAGGAATCGATTCTGTGGGAGGCCAAGGAGCTTGGGTTTTCAGACGATCGTATCGCACATCTCATTGGCGTGGCCTCAGCCTCAATCAGGACGCAGCGGACCAAGGCTGGCCAGGGCAGAAGAGGGGTGACCTACAAACGGGTCGACACCTGCGCCGCAGAGTTCGAAGCCCATACCCCGTATCTCTATTCGACGTACGGAAGCGAATGTGAGGCTCGTCCGACAGACCGGAAGAAAGTGCTCATCCTCGGTGGAGGGCCGAATCGTATCGGACAGGGGATCGAATTCGACTACTGTTGTGTCCATGCGGCCATGGCGCTTCGGGAAGAAGGTATCGAATCGATTATGGTGAATTGTAACCCCGAAACGGTGAGCACAGACTACGACACCTCGGACCGACTCTACTTCGAGCCGTTGACTGAGGAAGACGTCCTCAACATCGTAGAGTGCGAGCAGCCTTTGGGAGTCGTGTTACAGTTCGGCGGGCAGACGCCCCTCAAGCTCGCACTGCCCTTGTCCAAGGCCGGGGTACGAATTTTGGGGACGAGTCCTGAGGCGATCGATCGCGCGGAAGATCGAGAACGATTCCGCGAGCTCCTGAATAAGCTTGGGCTCCGCCAAGCGGAGAGTGGCATGGCCCGATCCGTTGACGAGGCCCTTCGGATCGCTTCGCAGATCAGCTATCCGGTCATGGTGCGGCCTTCATACGTGTTGGGTGGGCGATCCATGCAGATCGTGTACGACGAATCCGGCTTGCTTGAGTATATGGGATCGGCAGTCAAAGCATCGCCGAAACATCCGGTGCTGATCGACAAGTATCTTTCGGATGCGATTGAAGTCGATGCCGACGCCATTTCAGATGGGACGAACGTCGTGGTGGCCGGGATTATGGAACACATCGAGGAAGCCGGGGTGCATTCAGGGGACTCGGCCTGCTCGTTGCCGCCCTATTCGCTTGGTCAGGGCGTGGTCGAAGAGATTCGTCAACAAATGAAGGCATTGACTCTGGAACTTGGCGTGATCGGCCTGATGAATGCGCAATTTGCCATTAAAGACCAGACGATCTACGTGTTGGAGGTTAATCCTCGCGGCTCTCGCACCGTGCCGTTCGTCAGTAAAGCCATCGGTGTGCCGCTGGCTAAGTTGGCGATGAAGACCATGGTGGGCAAGAGCCTTCCGGAGCTGGGGTTGATCGAGGCCCCTGCTCCCTCTCACTTGTCCGTAAAAGAATCTGTCTTTCCCTTTAATAAGTTCCCCGGGGTGGATGTCCTCTTGGGGCCGGAGATGAAGTCCACCGGAGAAGTAATGGGCATCGACCAGGATTTTGGATGGGCCTTCGCGAAGTCCCAAGCAGGAGCTGGCGCCCCGTTGCCAAAGGGAGGCACGGCATTCATCAGTGTGAAGGAGAGTGATCGTCCTGCAGCTCTGGAAGTCGTGCGACAACTCCACCGGCTGGGGTTTACCATTCAAGCCACGACTGGAACGGCGGCGTATTTCCGCAATCATGGGGTCATTGCGGAAACCGTGTACAAGGTCAAGGAAGGTCGTCCTCATATCGTGGACCATATCAAGAACGGGCAGGTGGCCTTGGTCGTGAATACCGTGCGTACCGCGTCGTCACATGCCGACTCATTGTCGATCCGCCGGGAGGCGCTGAATAAAGGGCTGGCCTACTATACGACCATACGGGGGGCACGAGCGGCGGTCATGGGCATTGAAGCGATTCTCAAGAAAGAGCTCACCATTCGGTCGCTGCAGGAATATCACCACCACTCTTAGAGGACGCCACAAACCATGCCGACACCGATCACCAAGAAGGGGCACGAGGCGCTCCAAGCAGAGCTCGATCGCCTGCGCAAAGTCGAGCGTGCCAAAAATATCGAAGCCATTGCTGAAGCGCGGGCGCATGGCGATTTGAGCGAGAATGCGGAGTACGATGCCGCAAAAGAACGCCAGGGATTCATCGAGTCGCGTATTGTGGAACTGCAGTCGAAGCTGGCCGACGCCCGCATCGTCGAAACGGCCGGGCGAGTCTCCGAGACCATCGTGTTCGGCGCCACGGTGCTCGTGATTGAACAGGAGTCGCAGTCAAAGCGGGAGTATACGCTGGTGGGACAGGATGAAGCCGACATGAAAGTGAATCGCATCTCGATTCAGTCTCCGGTCGGCAAGGCGCTTATCGGAAAACGAGTCGGAGATTTCGTCGAGGTCAAGACACCGGTCAAGATGGTTGAATACGAGGTGGTGGAGATTCGCTTCGAGGAGTTGTAGCGTGCCGCACCCTCTGGGGCTCATCACGCTGTTGACCGATTTCGGCGATCGGGATTCTTTCGTAGCGAGTATGAAGGGGGTGATCCTCACCATCAATCCCCACAGCACCCTCGTCGATCTTTCGCATCAGCTGCCGCCCCATTCGGTCGAAGATGCCGCCTATCTCCTGAAATCCTGCTATCGATATTTTCCGGAGGGCACGGTGCATGTGGCAGTCGTCGATCCTGGCGTCGGCACCGCGCGGCGTCCCCTCATTGCACAGAGCGAGCGCTACTTCTTTCTTGCTCCCGACAACGGTCTGTTGACGCTGATTCTTGCCGAAGACCGCGAGATGGAAGTACGGGAGATTGAGAACGCGGATTATCGCCTGCCATCACCAGGCCACACCTTCGACGGCCGCGATCTCTTCGCCCCGGCTGCGGCGTGGCTGACCAAGCAACAGCCGTTCGCGTCCTTCGGACGACTCATCGACGACTGCAAGACCTTTACGATTGCGAAACCGAAATGGGAAGCCATGGCTCTGGTGGGGGAGATCGTCCACGTTGATCGATTCGGCAATCTGATTTCCAACCTCACACCCCAACATATGGAGGAACTTCGAGAAATTACGAAGCGGCCAAACCCGCTGATCCGTATTGCCGGCCACACGATCGACGGACTCGTCGGGAGCTATCATGAAGGGGATGCGCGGGTACCTCGTGCCCTGATCAATAGTAATGGCCAGCTGGAAATCTTTCTCAGAGAGGGCAGCGCCGCATCGTTGCTTCAGCTTGGCACAAGAGAAGCCGTCAGGCTGGTGTGAGCGAGGATGTTCCGGTGACTGTCGCAATGGCACGATGCACAGTTGCGACCATGCGCGCGAGTGTCAAGGCATCGGTCGAGAGGGGCGGCAACAGCACTATGATGTGTCCCAGCGGTCTTAACAACAAACCGTGGCGTCTGGCCTCCTGTGTGACTCGATGGCCCATTCGAGTTTCGAGGGGATAGGGTTTGCGCGTCTTCTTGTCCTCCACCAACTCGATGGCTGCTATGAATCCCCGCTGCCGAATGTCACCCACGTGGGGCAGTTGCCACAGTGGCTGCAGGAGTCGCGCCATCGTCTTGATCTTGGGTTGTAGTCGAACGAGCGTCTTGTCTTTCTTGAACACCTCCAGGTTGGCCAGCGCCACGGCGCAGCTGAGCGGGTTACCGGTATAGCTGTGTCCATGGAAAAATGTTTTAAAGTCTTCGTATTTGCCGAGAAAAGCCTGGTAGATTTCGTCGGTGGTGAGTGTTGCTGCGAGTGGCATGTAGCCGCCGGTCAGGCCTTTGCTGATGGCCATCAAGTCCGGCGTGACCTGCTCATGCTGGCAGGCGAACATCTTGCCGGTACGACCGAATCCGGTGGCAACTTCGTCGGCAATCAAGAGGACATTGTACTTGGTGCACAATTCACGAATTCGCTTCAGATAGCCCGGAGGAGAGGTCAGCATTCCTGCTGCGGCTTGAACTAGCGGCTCGATGATGAAGCCGGCCAGTGTGCGGTGATGCTCTTTGAGGATCTGTTCAATCGGGTCGAGGCAGGCCATCCGGCATGAAGGGTAGGTCAAACTGAGCGGGCAACGATAGCAATAGGGCGGGTCGGCTTCGACGGCGTGGAACAACAGCGACTTGAATCGCGAATGGAATAGTTCGATGTTGCCCACACTGACAGCGCCGATGGTATCGCCATGGTAGGCCAGCTTCAGATGCAGAAAGCTGTGCTTGGGGCCGGCCTCGGGACTTCGCTGTTGCCAGTACTGCACCGCCATTTTGAGTGCGACTTCGACTGCTGTCGACCCATTGTCGGAATAAAACACACGCGCCAGGCCTTTGGGTGCAATTCGAATCAATGCTCGCGCGAGCTGAATCGCCGGGGGATTGGAGAGTCCGAACAACGTTGAATGCGCGACCTTATCCAGCTGTCGCTTGATCGCACGATCGAGCGTCGGATGGCGATGGCCATGGAGATTGACCCAGATGGACGAGGTCCCATCGAGATACCTGTTCCCTTCCGTATCGATCAGGTAGGGCCCTTTCCCTCGCTCGATAATGAGCGGCTCCTCCTGTTCCCATTCCCGCATTTGGGTGAAGGGATGCCAGAGGTACCGGTGATCCCAATCAATCAGCTGTCGAGCAGAAGGTTTTAGTGCCACAGTGTAGGAGTTGTAGAAGAGCGAATGGCGTAACGCGTGAAATCAGAAAAACCAGGATCCTGCCATTTACGACAGGCTATCAACCATATGCGGTTATCGGATCTCTTGTTGGCGCGGCGCGGAGCGGATTATACGAGGAGGCGATTGCTTTGACAACCTCGGGGGCAGTAACTATAATAACACGATGTTATTGGGAAATGAGTTAAGATTTGCAAAGCCTCATACGCAATTTCTCGATTATTGCCCATATCGATCACGGCAAATCAACCCTCGCTGACCGGTTCCTGGAAGCTACGGGCGCTGTCTCGTCCCGAGAATCGAAAGAACAGATTCTCGACGCGATGGACCTGGAGCGTGAACGCGGGATTACGATAAAGGCCCACGCGGTTGCGGTCCGGTATCAGGCCAAGGATGGGAAGACGTATGCCTTGCATTTGATCGATACGCCGGGTCACGTCGACTTTACCTATGAAGTGTCGCGCAGTTTGGCTGCCTGCGAAGGCGCGCTCTTGCTCGTCGATGCCACGCAGGGGGTGCAGGCCCAGACGATTGCCAATGTGAATCTGGCGATGGCCAATAACCTCACGATCATTCCGGTCATCAATAAGATCGACCTCGCGAGCGCCGATCTGGAAGGCACCAAGCAGTCGATCTCGGACGTGCTGATGCTGGATGCGACCGATGCCCTGCCGATCAGCGCGAAAGAGGGACGTGGTGTGCCGGAGGTGCTGGAGGCAGTCATTGCCAGGATTCCTCCACCGTCTGGCGATTCCAAGGCACCGCTCAAGGCGCTCATTTTCGACTCCTGGTTTGATAATTATCAGGGGGTGATCGTGCTGACGAGAGTCGTGGACGGAGCCCTGCAGCCTGGGATGAAGATCAAAGTCATG
>VBOM01000350.1 GCA_005877535.1 Nitrospirota bacterium
CATGGTACCGCAATCACTGTAGGGTCTACCCTACAGACTCTGAGTGTTGTTGTTGTGATTTGCCGTAACGCCAGCCAGCTTGTTCATGGGGAAGAGGAGACTGGTTATCCGACGAAGGTATTGCAATGGAGCAGGTGGGGCGCAGCAGAGGCTGTGCCACGGAGCGGGGCTTACTTCCCACTCATGTCCTTCTTATCCTTCTGTTCTTCTGTTCGGCTGAGACTAGTTCGACGGCGAAAGACATTGCCGTACCGAGGCCAAACGTGAGGAACGCTGCGAGGGCGATGAAGAAGCTTGCGTAGCGGGCCATGGGAACCTCCTAACGAGTAGTGAGTTGATGAAACGGAGCCATTGCGACACGTGGTGCTATGGCTCCATAAAACACTCGGTGCTACTGGTGAGAGTGGTGAGGCTTTATGGTGGGGGAGGAGAGCAAGGCAGATGCCTCATTTCCTGATTAGGAGGAATTTCACCGGGACTAAAGCAAGTAGGCGCATAGACGCTCCGTTCTCAACAGCTTAATGAGAGCCTTCTTCCAACAACGAAGAATAGAATGACGGGAAGTGCAGTGAAATTCTGTAGGCGAGAGCCTACAGACTGGAGCGGAGCGATCTCTACTCTCGTCGTGGAGTTGTTGTATGAGGTATAGTGTTCCCATGCGCGGGCGACATCTTTTCTCTGGCTGGTTAATCGCAAGTATCCTGCTCTCAGCCTGCTCCTCTCAACGAATTGTTCCCGAGTCGATGGAACCACTCGTTGATAGAACGGTCTCCTTTCAAGACGTGCTGGCCTCACCTGAGTCCTACAAGGGGCGTGTGCTCGTGCTTGGCGGTGAGGTGCTGAAAGCGAAACGACTCCGAGACAGCACGCAGATTGAACTCTTGCAACTTCCACTTGAAGACGGAGAGGAACCGACCCTTGATCGTCAACAGTCACAGGGACGGTTCCTTGTGCTGCAGCAGGAGTTTCTTGATCCGGCCACGGTGGTTGAAGGAGCGCGGGTAACAATTGTCGGAGAAGTCTCTGGGGCGAAGACCGAACGCCTCGACGATGTGGAGTATCGATATCCCACGCTAATACTGAAACATCTGCATGTCTGGCCGGTTCAATCCTATGGTCAACGGCAACCGGGATTCTCCATCGGGGTCTTTGGCGGTATGGGAGTCGGCGGTGGCTCTCGTCGTGGTGGCGGATTAGGATTCGGGTTCTAATCGGTTACGTGGTGGGGCCTGATGCCTCAACCAGAGTTGTTCATGACAATTCGTCGCGAAATCGCGCAGTCGCGTTGTGAGACGGACATGCGGAGTCGCGAGGCCCCGAGGCGTACTTGAACAGTACGTCGAGGGAACGAGCGGCGAGCCTGCCAGCCGAAGGCTCGTCGCAGCAGGGAATCCGCGATTCCAGCAGAAGCGCTCATGAATAATGCGGGTTAAACAGGTCTTGTGAGTGAGTCCATCCATAGCAGACCGTCAAAACACCCCCCGCACGATCGCGTTCAATAAGCCCTATGGCGTGTTGCCGTGTTTTATCGATTTGGACGGGCGACCGACCTTGGCAGACTATATCGATCTGCCTGGCGTCTATGCAGCTGGCCGTCTCGATTTGGATAGCGAAGGGCTCCTGCTCCTGACGTCAGACGGCAGGTTGGCCCATTACATTACGGACCCTCAGCATAAGCTGCCGAAAGTGTATCTCGCTCAGGTCGAACGCATCCCGAACGAGAAGGCCTTGGAGCAGTTGCGAAAGGGAGTGGTACTGGGCGGCAAGAAGACCAGACCGGTTGAAGTAGGTCTGCTGCCGGACCATCCGCAATTGCCTGATCGCCCCGTCCCCATCCGCTTCCGCAAAAACGTGGTGACTGCCTGGTTGGAGATCATACTTCACGAGGGGCTGAACCGGCAGGTTCGGCGCATGACCGCCACGGTGGGGCACCCGACGTTGCGACTTGTGAGGGTGGCGATCGGGCCGGTTGTGCTCGGAGACCTCCAGCCCGGACACTGGCGGGAATTAACGAGTCGTGAGATTGCGCAGGTCAATTCTGCTGCCCCTCTCCGATAAACTCGGAGGAATCTCCGAGCCTTGCTCCGCGCTCGGTTGAGTGAGTTGACCTCAACTCCAACACCGAAGTCCTGCTTGGGGAACTTGGAACTGCTCTTCAGCGGCTTTGGTTGCAGGCAGCGGATCTAGGACAAGCCCGGTCTATCTGGTTTGTTTTGTTTATCTGATTGATGTGGTTCATCTGGTTAGTTTCGTTCAACCAAATAACAAGACAAACCAAACAAACCATTTAAAAGAGACAGACCAGACAGACTAAATGAACCAGACAGACTGGTGAGTTACCGGTTCTTGATGAACTGGCCGACAATCCCGATGCCGATGCCGAGGAAGAGATAGCCGGCGATCACGTTCAACATGACGATGGCCTGGGCGATCGGATGTGTCGGCTGGTATTCGACCAACGCGAGCGAGGACGTGACATTGATTGCGTAATAGAGGCCGGACCAGATGGGAATCCAGGCAGTCGGCGTGGTATTGCTCATCGGCTGCAGCCACTGCACGCGGAAAAAGACTTCGTAGAGCAGGCTGAATAGCATGATCGTCCCCAGTATCCAGGCGGTCCACCGAGGAATACTGGCGCCGTAGTTACTTGTTGTTTTCCAGGCTAAGAGGGCCAAGGGATGCTTCCCCTGCATCTTGGCCCAGGCGACCCTCGCATCGCGTTCTTTGAGGTAGGCGGATTCAGACTCGTCCAATTCACCCGCCTCCGCGAAACAGTGGTTCGCTCTCGAGTAGGAACGGACGGCGCCATGCTGA
>VBOM01000351.1 GCA_005877535.1 Nitrospirota bacterium
CTGTTCGTGACCAACGGTCTCTGTTGCTGCCGGCGTGGGGGGACTGGTTGCTGGAGGGGATCTGCCCTGGTTCCTCCTCGATGCGGTGGCCCAAAGGGGAGCACAATGAATAAATTTCGGGTGCCCAACGGGTTCGAACATAGGGTTGTGCAACAGGTTCGGAGATGCGTTCATACGATATCCACGCCCAATCATCTTTGACTTGCCGGTGTCGGATGGGCGACAATCAGGGATGTGATGTGTGTTGCCTGAGGCCCCCAATCGCCATATTTTTAATAAATAATAGTGACATCGACTTTCCAGATGGACTACTGCGTCAGCGATAGTTCGATCTTATGAGACCTCAGACGGTGTTGAAAAATCGCTCACGAAGAGGACGACCCAAAAAGATTTAAAGCTGCTGCAATTGATTTTGTTCGGTCCCGGTGGGATTTCTCCGAATATGTTCCAAACCGTCGCACTGAGTGGCAGTCGCGGGGAGCGACAGCTGTTCTCCGAGGTCAGCGTGACGGTCAAGCCAGGAACTCTGCTGGCTGTGGTGGGTGAGAACGGCAGTGGGAAAACCAGCCTCCTCCGCATGCTGTGCGGTCTGTTATCACCTGATAGAGGCGTGATCCTTTGGCAGGGGAAAGACATTCGCCAACTCAAGGAGCTCTATCATGCCCAGCTCACCTATGTAGGGCATCTCAACGGAATCAAGGATGAACTAACTCCGGTCGAAAACCTCAAGGTCTCCGCCTCTCTGGCCGGCGATGAAAGTTCCGGCTCGATTGTGCAAAAGGCGTTGGAGGCCGTTGGTCTCGGGGGATCGGTTCATCGTCTGCCGACGAGGGTATTATCGCAAGGACAAAAGCGCCGCGTGACGCTGGCGCGCCTCTGGCTTTCCGCACGTCCGTTATGGCTCTTGGATGAGCCGTTCGCTTCGCTCGATGCCGCGGCCACAAGTTACTTGACCCAACGCCTGCAGTCGCATCTGAGTAATGGCGGTATGGCGGTTGTCGCCACGCACCAGGAGATCGCCCTCCCAGCTGATTCCGTCCAGCTCCTGAGGCTCACTAGATGAGCCAGCCCAGTATGAGTGAGGCGTTGCGCGGAGTTATTCGGCGGGATCTTCTTCTGGCAATGCGGCACCGTTCGGATGTGGCGATGTCAGTCTTCTTCGTCGTCATCGTCGCGAGCCTCTTTCCGTTGGGGGTTGGGCCGGAGCCGGCGGTTCTGAGGACGATCGCCTCCGGCGTGCTCTGGGTCACGGCCCTGCTTGCTTGCCTGTTATCACTGGGGCGCCTATTTACGGCTGATTATCTTGATGGCGTGTTGGAACAGACGCTCTTGATACCTCAGCCTCTGGCGGTTCTGGTCGTTGGCAAGGTTTTCGCGCATTGGGTGATTTCTGGCTTGCCTGTGGTCCTGCTCTCGCCTCTCCTCGGTTTGCAATTTGGCCTGGGTGGGGACTCGTTGGCGGTGTTGACGTTGTCGCTCTTGCTTGGTACGCCGACGTTGAGTATGATTGGGGCTATCGGTGCCGCGCTGACTCTTGGGTTGCGCGGGAGCGGCTTTCTGGTTGCTCTCCTGGTGCTTCCCCTCTTTGTTCCGGTACTGATCTTTGGGGCTGGCGCTGTCACGAACAGCTTGGCCGGAATCGGCAGCGAAGCGAATCTGTCACTACTCGGAGCCTGTTTCCTGCTCTCACTCGCGTTTGCGCCATGGGCCACGGCTGTTGCATTGCGCATCGCGTTGGAATAAATAATACATTCGCATGAGTTTCATGGGCATCAACTGGTTCAAGTATTCGTCGCCGCAGACTTTCCACCCGCTGGCCGGAAGGATGATCCCGTGGTTTTCCGCCGCCGCGCTTGTGTTGATCGGCGTCGGTCTGTACATCGGATTCTTCGTCGCACCGACCGATTTTCAACAAGGCGACGCCTACCGCATTATCTTTGTCCATGTGCCTGCCGCCTGGATGTCCATGTTCTTGTACGTCATCATGGCAGCATGGGCCGGCCTCGGGTTGGGGTTGAATGCACGCCCCTCGTTCATGATGGCTCAGGCCATCGCCCCCACCGGTGCGATGTTTACGTTCCTTGCGCTGCTCACCGGTGCGATGTGGGGCAAACCGACCTGGGGCGCGTGGTGGGTGTGGGATGCCAGGCTGACCTCAGAACTGATTCTGCTGTTTCAGTATATTGGGATCATCTTGTTGCGTGCGTCGATCGACGACCTGCGCCGTGCCGATCGGGCGAGTGCTGTCCTTGCGTTGGTCGGTGTAGTCAATGTCCCAATTATTTATTTTT
>VBOM01000352.1 GCA_005877535.1 Nitrospirota bacterium
GGGAGGCTGAAGTGGCTCTCCCCACCCCATAGGTGATGTCTGGTGCCGAGGTGCGATCGGTCGGTTCGACTGTCGTCAAAAGGCTGAATCGCGACAGTGGCGGAACTCATCGCGACGACCTTCTCATCCGCCCCGCTCGCCATGGGAACCTTCAGATCGATCCGCTCGCCCTTGCCTGCACAGCCGGTCGCTAAGATCATCCCGAGGAGCCCGATTCCTGCTATGTGATAGTGCCTCACATATCCCTCCTTGAAGACGCGATGGTCTGACAAGTATGGCAAGGTCTCCGATTGAGACCACTACTATTTTATTTGGTCACGAAATGTGCCCGCCGATTCAATTGATAACAGTCTTCGTTCTGCTGCTTGCAGAAAGGCCTCGCTTCTCCATAGCTCGTGATCTGGAGCTGCGAGGCCTGGACGCCGAGATCCTGAAGATACTTCTTGGCGGCGCGCGCCCGCTTCTCGCCGAGGACGAGATTGTACGCCACGGTGCCTCGTTCATCGCAATGGCCTTCGATCAGCACGGTCTTGCTTCCATTGGCGCGAAACCATCCTGAATTGGCATCCAACACCGACATGGCATCCTTGCGGATTTGAAAACGGTCGTAGTCGAAGAACACGTCGCCCAATGCATAGCTGTCGGAGGCAGTGCTCGGGGAGAGTGAGTTAGTGGGAGGAAGGCTGCCAGTTCGCCGGTCAAACGAACGCTCAGGCGGTACCGTCTTGATCGCGTCCGGCTGGATAGCCTCGGTCTTGGCCTGACCGGACTGATCGCCGGACGAGGAAGCAACTTTCTTACTAGCGCAGCCTGCAAAGAGAAGCACGAGGCTCAGACTCAGACACAGGCTGATGACTCTTCGATCCATGGTATAGCCTCCTATTTGTCGTGATCATTGGTCGCGCCGTTTCGTCAGGGTCAGGATAGTCAGACTCTATCACCTTGGGCTGCTCCATCCTCTTCACACGGATACGGATACCAGATTGTCACCCATACTTATAGGTAGTCAACGGGTGTCCGTCAACCCAAAATCTCTCTCCTCGGCCATGACGTCGCATGAGCGAGCAGATCCCCTCCGAACAGGAAGTTGCATCCATCTTCTGCTTTCGCTAAGGTGCGACTCATGACCCATTCCCTCGCGCGTTCGCTCGTCCTTGCAGGCGCGAGCGGGCTTTTCCTCCCGCTGAGTTTCCCGAAATCTGATCTTGGACTGTTGGCCTGGATCGCCCTCGTGCCGTTGCATTGGGCGTTGGACGGCAAAAGCAAGACGCAGGCGTTTTGGATCGGCTGGCTATCCGGCACGATTGCCTTTACTGGCATGATGGCCTGGGTAGTTACCGCCATGAACACCTACGGCAAGGTCCCGCTGGTGATCAGTTACGGCCTCATGCTGCTGCTGACGGCCTATCTTGGCCTCTATGTCGGCCTCTATTCTGCCGGGGCCGTGTGGTTTCGGACCCTGATTCCTCGCTACGGTTTCTTTGCAGTTCCCTGCTTATGGGTGACCCTCGAACTGATCCGGACATATGCTCTGAGCGGATTGCCATGGGGCCTTCTCGGCTATTCTCAATATCGCCAGATTGAGATGATTCAGATTGCGGACCACATGGGGGTCTACGGGATTTCATTCCTTATCGTGATGGTGAATGTCGCGCTGGCTGAATTCCTAACCTGGCTAATGCCGCTCTTCAGAGGATTCCGTCCGGCAAGGCTCCCCTGGGAGCTCGTGGCGATGGCGGCATTGTTGGTGTCTCTCTCGTGGGAATATGGTCTTGCGACGTTATCTGAAGCGCCTTTTTCTGATATTCCCCGATCGTCCATCAGCGTGGGAGTTGTGCAGCCGAACGTCGATCAGGCAGTGAAGTGGGATACCGCCTATCGAGAGCAGACTCTCGCACGCTTTGACCGGCTGACGGATCAGCTCGGCCGTACCACAGATTTGGTGATCTGGCCAGAGGCGGCAACACCGTTCGTCTTCGAGCGTGAGCCGGTCTATCAGCTGCAACTCATTGCCCTGGCAAATCGAGCCCGGGCGCCGATCTTGTTTGGAAGCCCCGCAATGCGTTTCTATCCGGATCGTCGGCCATATCTCTTGAACAGTGCGTACCTCCTCTCCCCAGACGGCCAGTTGTTGGGGCGCTACGACAAACATCATCTGGTGCCCTTCGGAGAGTATATTCCGTTCAAATCTTCGTTCCTGTTTTTCCTCGACAAATTGGTGGAAGGGATCGGCGATTTCGAAGCGGGAACTGGCCCGACAGTCTTGACGTTGACGCCGAAGCCGCGGTCTGCGGCTACAGGCGTGGCGGGGACGCCGCCGCGGCCGGTAGAGTTCGGGGTGACGATCTGCTACGAAGTGATCTTTCCGAACCTGGTGCGGCAATTCGCCGCGAATGGGGCGGAATTCTTGGTGACCCTGACGAACGATGCCTGGTTTGGATCCTCGTCGGCGGCCTCGCAACATTTTTCGATGGTGGTGTTTCGTTCGGTCGAGAATCATTTGGCCTTTGCTCGCTCAGCCAACACCGGCATTTCTGGGTTCATCGATCCGTTCGGGCA
>VBOM01000353.1 GCA_005877535.1 Nitrospirota bacterium
CTCCGTCCTAACCAGGCTAGACGATGGGACCAGACACCGATGACGTGGGATCGATCGGGCACAGTAGCATAGGGACTTTTCACTTTTCAATTCCTAACGTTTTGAGCATCATTCACGCCTCTGCAACGCTGGTTCGACCGCGACTTGACAGAGACGGTGGTATAGCCTACCTTTCGGAAAACACACGCGGCGGGCCTGTGGGAGAGGAGATTCTTCGGTCGTCGGCCTCAGTTGCCCATCAACACACTCATGGTGGAACATGAACAACCCGCTCCAAATCAAAACTATCGGCATCACAGACTCTCCGGAACTGATCGACATCGAGAAGCCCGAACAGGGCCTTGAGCTACACGTCGGTTCGAATGTGTTTCGAAACACGAACGGCGTCGTCAAGCTTCAAGGCAAGGAGCAGTTGGTATTGGAAACGCAACCCCAGCCATTGGCGTTGCTTCTAACGATGGACCTGTACGATGAGCAAGGAACTCGCGTCGGCCATATCCGACGGAACGCGCTCTCGGCACATAGCGCGGGCCGCTTCACTATCCAAGTAAAGGTCAGCGGCGAGGAAACCCCGGACGACCCTCCTTCAGTCACCGTAGCAGACCGAACAACTGGACACGCGGTGTTCGAGGCCTGCTTCATGCAGAAAAGAAAAATTCGCATCACTGTGGGGCACTTTTATACTCATAAAGGCAATTTAGTCACCGTCAGCCCACACTACTGCCGCATCGGCACCGATCTCACCCTGTTTGGCAATGTAGCGGAAAGCCGCGGCGGCGCGGCGGCAATCGGATAATCAGCCCCCCATAGTCCCAGCTTCAATTTTTGCCTGTTCGCTACCTACAATCATAGCGACAACCTACGCGATCCTGGCTCCTTGTTGGAAAACACATCCTTTTTGACAAGGCGCTGGACTCCCGTACAATGAGAGTATGTCGGATGTCGTGAAACCGAGCGTGCAAGCTTTCTTGGTCTGCGACCAGGTCATTGAGGACAGCGTCACCAAGAAGAAAAGCCTCATCGGCCTCTTCACCCACCTGCAGGCTGTGAGTTTTCCCTTCCAACACTCACAAATGGGGCTGTATTTCTGCCTTACCGATGCCGAAGGGATCTATCACTTCGATATCGATTTGATCTACCTCAACAACGAACAGCTCGTCTGCCGGGCCACCCTTCCGAATATTGCCATAGCCGACCGACTTCAAATTTCAGATTTCGGGATCAATATCCCCTCACTGGTCTTTCCCGCTCCGGGACGCTACGAGTTTCGTCTTCGCATGGAAGGGCATCTCATCGCACAGAAAGACTTCAGCGTGATGCAGCTGCCGACCCACCAAACCGCGTAGCGCTCAGTTCGCTCCGACCTCCCCTCGCGGAGTAAGCCCTTCTCCCGCATACCACTCTTGTGATAGAACAGCCCGCGACGACTCGGTTTGCACATTTCTCATCCACAGAGGAGTCATTGTTCTATTGTGTCTGAACCGACTGGCGCTTCAAACTTTATTCGCGACATCGTGGCAGCAGATCACGCCGCCGGCAAACATGGCGGCCGAGTGGTCACGCGTTTTCCACCTGAGCCGAACGGCTATCTCCATATCGGGCACGCGAAGTCTATCTGCCTGAATTTCGGGATAGCGAATGACACACCAGGTGGCTATTGCCACCTGCGATTTGACGATACCAATCCAACTACAGAAGATCCTGAATATGTCCAGGCGATCCAGGCCGACATTCGATGGCTGGGGTTCGACTGGCAGGATAAGATGTTTTTTGCCTCGGATTACTTCGAACAGCTGTACGACTATGCCATCCGGCTGATCAAGAAGGGCAAAGCCTATGTCGATGACTTAAAGGCCGAGGAGATACGTACCTATCGAGGCACACTGACTCAGCCGGGGGAAAACAGCCCCTTTCGCGACCGTTCCGTCGATGAAAATCTTGACCTCTTTCGAGGCATGCGAGCCGGGGAATTCGCCGACGGAACCCACGTCCTCCGAGCCAAGATCGACATGGCGTCAGCCAATATCAACTTGCGCGACCCAGTCCTCTATCGCATCAGGCATGCGACGCATTATCGGACAGGAAACACCTGGTGCCTTTACCCTGCCTACGACTATGCTCATCCCCTTTCGGACGCGCTCGAGGGAGTCACGCACTCACTCTGCACCTTGGAATTTGAAGATCACCGGCCTCTCTATGATTGGGTCGTCGAACAGGCCGAAGCGCCGTACCGACCACAGCAGATCGAGTTTGCTCGCTTGAACCTGACCTATACCGTCATGAGCAAAAGAAAACTGCTCGAGCTGGTCGAAAAGAAACTGGTGAGCGGATGGGATGACCCACGACTGCCGACGATTAAAGGACTGCGACGTCGCGGGTATACCCCTGAAGCGATTCGGGCATTCTGCGACCATATCGGAGTAGCCAAGCGAGAGGGCATCGTCGAGATGCAGTTGCTCGAACACTTTATTCGTGAGGACCTGAACAAACGTGCGCCGCGAGTGATGGCTGTG
>VBOM01000354.1 GCA_005877535.1 Nitrospirota bacterium
CTGTTCTGGTTTTTCATCTCACTGGCAATCTGGCAATTGTTTCAAATATGAGAAGAGCAGATACATGAAGGTCAAGAAACTCCTCCACACTCGCATGCGCGTCAGCGATCTGGATCAAACAATACAGTTTTATATCAACGTCTTGGGCCTCGAAGTCCTCGAGCGGAAGACATCTCCCCGTGGATCGCAGCTGGCCTTTCTAAAAGTGCCCAATAGTGATGAACTGATTGAACTGACCAGTTTTCCTCCGAGTGGGCCAGTGAAAGTTCAGGAAGATCTCGTCCATCTTGCGTTCCAGGTTGAAAGCCTCGACGACACCATCGAATCGCTTAATGTGAAGGGCATCAAGGTGACCGACGGGCCCACGAAAACCTCATCCGGCAGCCGTTTCATTTTTATCGATGCTCCAGACGGTTACGAAGTCGAACTCATCGAACGTCCACCTGGTATAAAGATCGTGTAGAGACACGTCATCATTGGTCAACGGCCATTGGTAAGAGACTTGACTTTCCTCCACCATTGACCGATGGCCAGTGACGAAGTATTGTTCCCTCCGTTTCACCCTTCACGAGCGACGAGATACAGTAGGAGACCGACTGTGAAGAACGGATTCTTCCGAGGGCATGGGCTGGGCAACGACTATGTGGTGATAGATCCAAAAGACCTGTCGTTCTCGCTCACCGCGGCAAAAATCAAAACCATCTGTGATCGCAACTGGGGGCTCGGCAGTGATGGAATCCTTGCGCTGGTCCCGTCAAAGAAAGCGGACTTCGGCCTGCGCATCTTCAACCCTGACGGCAGCGAAGCGGAAAAATCCGGCAACGGCTTGCGCATCTTTGCCCGCTATCTTCACGCGACCGGCAAGACGAAAAAGAAACACTTCACCGTCGAGACCAGAGGCGGGCTGGTAACGATTGCCCTGCATGTGGACCGGCATGGAGATGCGAGCGCCGTCACCGTCGAAATGGGCAGGGCCACGTTCCTGCCTGCCGCACTCCCCTGTACCCTCATGACCCGCGAGCTGGTTGCACAGCCCATCGCCGTCGCCGGCCAGTCGCTCACTTTCACCGGGGTAAGCGTGGGCAATCCCCACTGTGTCATCTTCAAACCGGCCGGACAATCCTGGTCGCGCGAGGATCTCCTGAGATTGGGACCGGCAGTAGAGAACCATTCCCTGTTCCCGAAGCGAACGAACGTTCAACTCGCCGTGCCGACCGGCCCACAAGAACTCTCCATCCTGATCTGGGAGCGCGGGGCCGGTGAAACCCAGGCATCCGGGTCCTCCTCCTGCGCCGCTGCGAGCGCGGCAGTCCGGCTCGGGCTCGTGGAAAGCCCTGTCACGGTGAAAATGCCGGGAGGCCAGCTCAACATTGAGGTCGCCGCGGACTTCAGTCTCACCATGAAGGGTCCGGTCGCGGAAGTCGCGCGGGGAAGCCTTAGTCCCTCCTTCGTGCGTAGTCTGCGCTGAGCGAGCAATCAGCCGTCAGCGATCAGGTTTCAGTCTCAATCACCGACCAAGTTACCCCAGGGTGTCTCGGGCCTTAGCAGCCTGCGGGAGTGTTCTCCTGTTGTACTACACGTGAGGACCCTCGAAGTTCTCGCGTGTTAAAATAGTTTCTTCACAGCCTGATAGAATGGGGCCACACAAGCACTCTTCCCTTGCTGACCACTGAAGGCTGCAGCTGATGGCTACTTCTGCTGAATTCCAATCCCAACTCGACCACCTGCCTGACCTTCCCGGCGTCTATCTGTTCAGGGATGAGCGGGGCGATTTGCTCTACATCGGGAAAGCCGCAGTCCTGTCCAACCGCGTGCGGTCCTACTTTCAAAAAGGGACCGACCACTCCCCGAAAAACACCGTCCTCGTCAGCCACATCGCAGACCTCGAAACGATCGTCACCCGCTCAGAACTCGAAGCGCTCATCCTTGAAAGCAATCTGATCAAACAGCATCGGCCTCGGTTCAACGTGGTCTTACGGGACGACAAGCAATACCCCTACCTTCGCCTGCCGATCAAAGAGGACTTCCCGCGCCTCTCCATCGTCCGGCGCGTACAACAAGACGGCGCTCTCTACTATGGTCCCTATACGCCGGCAGGCGCCTTGCGAGAAACGTTGAAAGTCATCAAGAAAGCCTTCCCCTTGGCCACCTGCACGATCGAGATCGACGGCAAAGCGGAGCGAGCCTGTATTGAATTCGAAATCAAACGGTGCATGGCACCCTGCACCGGCAATCAATCGAAAGAGGACTACCACCACATTGTCGCGCAGGTCCGCCAGTTTCTCGAAGGACGCGACCATGAATTGCTGGACGACTTGCGCACCCAGATGGAAGAGGCGGCGGAGCGTGAGAAATTCGAGGAGGCGGCACGCTTGCGCGATCGGCTCTTCAACATCGAACGGACACTTGAAAAGCAACGCATCACTCAAACGTCGACGACCGACCAAGACGTGATCGGTTTGGCGCGGCAAGGCTCGGCGGTCGATCTCCAGATCCTCTTCGTGCGCGGCGGCCTCCTGATCGGGCGCAAAGACTTTTTTTGGCCCCATTCAGCAGACGCCGGCGACGAGGAACTCGTTCGATCCGCCATTGAACAGTTCTACAACAAAGACGGTCAGCCGCCTAAAGAGCTGCTCATCCCCACCGACCTCGACGACGTCACGGTGATCGAAGAGTGGCTCTCAGG
>VBOM01000355.1 GCA_005877535.1 Nitrospirota bacterium
TCCCCCCCATTGTTGTTGTACTAGCCATGTTCCGAACCTCCTTTCAGGCAATCGAGAACTCACCCCTATGCGTGCGTGGTAGTGGAGACCCGTGCGACAGGTGGGGTCAAAGACGACTCGTCAGATCACGCACGGGCCGTAGTGGTCGGGTGGACTAAGGTCTGCCATGTTCACCTCCTCCTTTCTAATTTGCTCCACAGATGCAACCGTCAATTCATGTCATGATGATGTCCAAAGCAATTCGCATTCCAGCAAGGCTTCCGCGTGACTTAGCCAGCGATGGCGCTGAAACTGGAAAAGAATCAGCGATTTCGTTCGGGGAATCTCTGCCGCGAATACAATTAAGTGCCGAGGACGATCTGCCGAAATTACAGCACGGTGCTGAAAGATCAGCATACGCTCGGAACATTCACGGAGGCTGGGTGAGAAACCGGGCTTAGTTAGATGGGCGAGAGATATTGAGCTTCTGTATTTTGGACTGGAGGGTGGTCCGTTTCATGTCGGGACCGATTGATAGGGTGGATGAATGAACTTACCGTGGTATGGCAGCCTTTCTTATCTGTGGACCTGTGAATGGCGTTCCAAGTCGAAGGCTTACGACACATGTTGATAATCCATAGAAGGCTAGTGGTTTTTGACGAGTAACGGGCGTATGATTTATTTTCTTTGATGTGATCTAGCCGCCTCCATTGGCGGAGTGAGGTGCGCGAGCGGCGAAGCCTCCGGTGAAGACTCGACGAAGGGTAGGCGTCGGGCGATGACGGGACGATACAGAGTGCGTCGCTTTCGCCAGCGAGGCGACCGTCGGAGGAGCATCCCCCATTGCTGGTCTTGACGGAACCGCCCCCTATTCGGGAGAGGACATATGAAAACCACCCGTCACAATGAAGCCAGTCAGCGATCAGCCACGCCCGATGACCTCTCTCATACCGATATTGAAGACCGTAAATGGGCCGAGACATTGCTTGCCGGAGAAAATCGCCTTCTCGAGATGCTCGCCACGGGATGTACGCTCTCAGAATTCCTTGATGCCTTGTGCCGCCTCATCGAAGATATCGCAAGCGGCTCTCTCTGTGGAATTGTGCTGGTCGATCCTATCAGCAATCGACTGCAGCACGGTGCAGCGCCCAGCCTTCCCCTCAGCTATAACGAGTCGATCCATGGCAGACCCGTGAATCTCTTTTCGGGTCCGTGCGCAATGGCGGCATGTCTCAAAGAGCAAGTGATTGCCGCCGATGTCGCTTCGGACACACGATGGGACACATACGAATGGCGCGCTCTGGCAATGGCACATGGACTGCGGGCTTGTTGGTCCACTCCAATATTGTCATCCGATGAAAAAGTATTGGGCACCTTCGCAATATACTCGCGCGAACCTGGTAGCCCCACCGCGCAACATCAACACCTCATCGGACAGATCACTCATCTGGCGACTGTGGCCATTGAGCAAAAGTATGCGGAAGAACAGCTCAGGCAAAGTGAAAAAGAGCTGCGGCAACTCATCGATGCAGTCCCTCAACATATCTTCGTCTTGGGGCCGGATGGGAGTGGTCTCTATACGAATCAGGTCGCACGCGAATATCACGGTCTTTCCCCCACAGATCCTCAGGAAGACCATCTGGCGATGTTCGTCCATCCGGACGATCGGGAAATGGTGCTAAGTGAGCGGCAACGCTTGATATCGAGCGGCGCCCCCTACGAGCTGGAAGCGCGGCTGCTCGGCAAGGACGGGCAGTATCGCTGGTTTCTCATCCGTGTCAGCCCGTCGCGGGATGATCAGGGAAGCATCATCCGGTGGTATGGGACAAGGACGGAGATCGAAGACCGTAAGCGCGCGGAGGAGAAGCTCCGTCAAGACGAACGAGAGCTGCGGCGCATCACCGACGCCATAGATCAACGCATTGCTGTCCACGGACCCGATGGAAATATTCTGTATGCGAATCGAGCAATGCTCGAATATAGCGGTCTGAGCATCGAAGACGTCATGGCGGGTGACTTTCGCGCACGACTCGTTCATCCCGATGATTTGAAGAGATCACAGGCCGAGCGCCAGCATGGGCTTGAACGAGGAACCCCGTTTGAAGTGGAGCTACGAGCGCGCCGAAAGGATGGGCACTACCGGTGGTTTCTGATCCGCTTTAACCCGTTGCGGGACGAAGAGGGACAGATCATTCGCTGGTACTCGACAGGAACCGACATCGACGATCGCAAACGGGACGAAGAGAGGATTCAAAAAGAGAACTTGGCGTTGCGCGAAGAGATTGATCACTCGTCGATGTTTGAAGAAATCGTTGGTTCGTCGGAAGCCATCCGCAAAATATTGAGGCAAGTCACCAAAGTGGCGCCGTCGGATTCCACGGTGCTCGTGCTGGGTGAGACCGGGACGGGCAAGGAGCTGATCGCTCGGGCCATTCACAAGCGCTCGAAGCGGTCGTCCCGGGCGTTTATTACAGTGAATTGCGCGGCGATCCCTGCTTCGCTCATTGCCTCTGAGCTGTTCGGACACGAGAAAGGTGCGTTCACGGGCGCGCTGCAACGGCGTCTGGGACGGTTTGAGCTGGCCGATGGCGGAACCATCTTCCTTGACGAGATCGGGGACCTGCCGGCCGAGACCCAAATCGCTCTGCTGCGAGTGCTCCAAGAGGGGGAAATTGAACGGATCGGCGGCAGCCAATCGATTTCCGTGGACGTGCGCGTGCTGGCCGCCACGAACCGCGACCTGAAGACTGCCATGGCGGCAGGCACATTTCGCCAGGACCTGTTCTACAGGCTCAATGTTTTTCCAATACAGGTCCCTTCGCTGCG
>VBOM01000356.1 GCA_005877535.1 Nitrospirota bacterium
ACGGCCGGCGCGGACGTCTGAAATCGGTGATGATGAACCGCTGGCTGAGGCGAGGATGCTCGCTGCGGAATGCGGCGGCGTGCGCATCATCTGCATCTACGCGCCGAACGGCCGGCTTGTGGATTCGTCGTTTTATGAGGCGAAGCTCGTATGGTTCGACAGGCTGGCTCGCTGGATCAATAAAAAAGGCGTCACTCCGGATACATCGGCCGTCATCGGCGGTGACTTCAATGTGGCGCCCGAAGATATCGATGTGTGGGATCCCCGCGCCTGTTATGGCGGTACGCATGTTTCCGCACGCGAGCGGCAGGCTTTTGCTCGGCTTTCGAGCGTGGGATTCGTCGATGCGTACCGATTGCATCACCCGGAACCCGGGCGGTACACGTGGTGGGACTACCGCGCCGGCAATTTTCATAAAAACTTCGGCATGCGCATCGATCACCTGCTCGTGACGGCGCCGTTAAAACACCGCATTGTCTGGGCCGAGATCGATCGCGAGGCGCGGAAGGGAAAGCCTTTACCTTCGGATCACGCACCGCTGGTCATCGACCTCGACCGCCTCGGCTGTCCCTTCGATGCCGGCTGGTCTTCGGCTGATTCGCGAATTGCGGCACGCTTGGAGAAGCAGCGATGAGCCACAGGGTCTGATGCTTCTGAAAAGTAGCCTGTCCCCTTTCCTTTAGTATGAGTGTGAAAGCATTACTTGTGTTCAATGAAACTTCTGCCTCTGCCACAATTATGACGCGCGAATCCTCCTGAAATCCAAAAGCAGTTTTCCGTAACTGCAATTTCCCCTGATGGAACAAAGTATTTGAATGCAATGAACACATATAAGACAGAGGTTCCAGCATTTATCTTCTCCCAATTAGAGCGGAATAGTTCCGCTAGTTCACCCTCTTGGCTCGGAATACTCGTAAACTCACCAGCATCTCCCGGATACATTTCATATTGCTTCCGCCTATCCATCTTTGATTTCCAGCCATCCCATCGCAGAAGCTTGTCCTGTTCTGCCACGATAGCCTCATCAGACATAAGGCCAGTCCCAATTCCAGCGGCGAAGCGGGTCACTATGCCAGTGACCACAGCGATTCCGGCATTATCGTAGTAAATATTTAATGCTGGGAATGGCGCGCTGCTTTCTGACATCGGAACGGCAAGAACATCTTTAATTCGAATTCTAGTGTCGTTTCTCGGTTCAGCAGCGGTCATCGGATAAGATTGTAAACTGGTCAACTTTAGCTTTTGATAGGCTAGATGTGTGCGGTCTTTAGGCTTCACAATTGAGTTATGATCTCCATCGACCGACTCGCATGGAATCTGCGGGTAGCCACATGCACTCGTCCTAGTGATGAATCGATCTTCTGTCCCGCGAAAGGCATAGAGTCGAACCTGTGGGGTCTGTCTTCCGCCAAACCCTGACGACTGGTTAAATCTTCGACTAAAATCACGACCCGCCTCACCGAGAGTATCGTTTAACAGATGCATATCGTTGACCTGCTTGTTATCACAAAGCAGCTCCAGTGCATCCGTGTTTTCCACGCCCAGGTAGGGAGTTCCAAACGTCAATACGGTCAGATTCTCGTCTGTCAGGATCTTCAAATGATCCCGCTCAAGTTTCAGCAGTGCTTGCAGGATGACGAGACCACCCATGCTATGGCCGACCACTACCACCTTGCGATACTTCGGCTTGGTGCTGTTGAAAATGTCCAGAAAAAAGGAGGCCAAGAACTCTCCCTGATTACGAATGTCGCTAACCTGGCGACAGAGTTTCGTAGGATAGCCAAAACGATGAATGTTGAACTCTTTAAATTCGTCATCATTCTTGAGCAGGATCGGCCATTGCCCCCACGCTTCCTCTTTGCTGGAGTTAAAGCCATGGACAAAAATAATCACCTTATCAAGACTTGGATCGTTTCGGACCCAATCTCGTAAATCCTCGGTTCGCATCCCTTGCAACGAGTTTAACTGATCTTTGATCATCGCTGAACAGCCGAAGACCTGCACAAGACTTAGAACAGCCATACTGAAAGCGAGGTTGATGCGTGCGGATAGTGCCATTAGTATTGGAGGAATTTAAGGGGACATTCTAGTTTTCTTATTACGAAGAGGACGTAGTCTGTGAAAATTCAGAATGTCCCCGTTTATTAGCTTTTTCTCGCCCATCAAGATTCCGCACCCACAATAAACCAGACAAGCCCGAATATCTCAGCAAAAGCAGATACCCGAAGGTACGCACGCCCTGTGGGCGAGATATCAAACTGATCTGTGAGCCTATCTATCTCTTGCAGTTCATCGAAGTAACGGGCTCTCCGGAATGACTCAGCAAGCTGCTCGTCTCCAAGCGTGGCCTGAATAAGTCCATCCAACGACTCAAGCGGTAAATCCGCCGGTTCAAACTCAGTTCTGTCTTCCTCAACTAGTTGCCTTAGTCTATCCATAAGAGAAGGCTGTTCGATGCGTTCCGGGTTAGGATTTGCCACACCAGTTGAACCTTCTTCCTGGTAATACCAAGCCGTGTGCCCAGATAAGCATATGACAGATGGAAACGTTGAATTCTGTACTATCGTTCTCTTCCTCGTGTGCCAATAGAGAATTCTTTGTTCATGAAACACGGGGGCGGCATAGGCAACATGCGTCCCCACCAAGAGGGCCACAAGTATCTCCCCAAGACTGCCCCGCTAGGGATACGAGAGAGCCCCATAGCCCGCCAAATTTCCAACTCTTGAACCAAGAGAGCACGGTCAAATCCAATGCGCCCTTCAAGCACTTGACCGGGATGCCATAATATCGGCTGACCCCGCTCAAGCTGGTTGTAGAGCGGGCCTTCATACTCTCTTTCCTCAAATTCGGCTGGCTTCATGGAAGGCCAAAATACTTTTCACCTACCTAGACTGTCAACCTACACTTGTTTTAGAAATTATCCGTCCCAAGGCCAGCTCTCAGCGCAGTTCCGTTCGAGCGCAGCTTCCAACGGAACGAGCACCACTCTCTCACAACGTTGTCTTGTGAATCAAAAGCCTGCTGAATGACATCCGGCGACGGACTTCTTTTTCCTCCCGCGAGGGCAGCCTAGTTGATCCCCGTCGTGCGCGCGTCCAACGAGGGGAGTCCGCGACCGCGCGTTGCGCGAGCACACGGGATGACCAGACTGCGCAGTTCTTTAAATCACAGCGGCCCAACGGAACGCGCACCTCTCTCCCCCCAACGCTGCCTTGTAAATCAAAAAGCCTGCTGAGCGTCTAGCCAGCAGGCTTCCTTCTTCGCATTGGCAGGGCGACCTGGATTCGTCTCCCACTGCGCGCATCGAACGAGCACTGCTTTATCGTGCGCGTTCTGCGAGCAAGGGAGATGATTCAGGCCGCCCTGCTATTCTCTGAAAATGTAAAAGCCTGCTGGCTTTCACCAGCAGGCTTTTTTGTAACCCGGCAGCGTCCTACTTTCCCACTGCCTCACAGCAGCAGTATCATCGGCCTTGGAGGGCTTAACTTCCGTGTTCGGGATGGGAACGGGTGTGGCCCCTCCGGTAAGGCCACCGGGAACACTGTAGAAAACAATGATGAATTAGGAATGTTGAATGAGGAATTGTCTGACTCAGCCATTCCACACTGTACATTCCACATTTCACATTCGCGCGGCGAATCGTATTCGCCGCGCGTAAGACCATGTCTATCAGGAGCAAAGATGATGATGTTAAACCGCACGACCGATTAGTACTGGTCAGCTACAGCCCTTACGGGCCTTCCACACCCAGCCTATCAAACTCGTAGTCTACAAGTGGTCTTTAGGGGGCATACACCCCGGGAGAGCTTATCTTGAGGCACGCTTCTCGCTTAGATGCTTTCAGCGATTATCGCTACCGGACATAGCTACCCGGCACTGCCGCTGGCGCGACAACCGGCAAACCAGAGGTCCGTCCTTCACAGTCCTCTCGTACTAGTGAAAGCCCCTCTCAACTCTCCTCCGCCCACAACAGATAGGGACCGAACTGTCTCACGACGTTCTGAACCCAACTCTCGTACCGCTTTAATAGGCGAACAGCCTAACCCTTGGGACCAGCTTCAGCCCCAGGATGCGATGAGTCGACATCGAGGTGCCAAACCTCCCCGTCGATGTGAACTCTTGGGGGAGATCAGCCTGTTATCCCCGGCGTACCTTTTATCCGTTGAGCGATGGCCCTTCCACACAGAACCACCGGATCACTAAGCCCGACTTTCGTCCCTGCTCGAGCTGTCGCTCTCGCAGTCAAGCTCCCTTTTGCCTTTACACTCAACGGCTGATTACCGACCAGCCTGAGGGAACCTTTGGGCGCCTCCGTTACTTTTTAGGAGGCGACCGCCCCAGTCAAACTACCCACCAGACACTGTCT
>VBOM01000357.1 GCA_005877535.1 Nitrospirota bacterium
CGACTTCATCTTAAAGATCTGAACGGCGTTGTACATGCCCTTGGCTGGGTGGTTGAGGATGAGGCGGGAATTGGTTATGTGGGTGTCGAGCAACTCATATTGTCCCCCACTGAAATAGATGTCGCAGTCATCGATCGCGCAGTTCTTGTAGACATGGTTGTCCAGCGACAGCTTCGCCTTCATGAACTTCTGTCCCTCCACCAGAATATAATTAGGCGCCACGCCCATGGTCAGTTCCTCCGTCGCGCACTATAACAAAGTCGACTACTGCCGTAAACCTGTCTGGTTTGGAGGCCAGATGAGCCAGGTCCAATAACTTCTATGGAACTCGCGACGCAACTGAGCGTAATATCCAGGCACTCGTGATAAGTCGAGATTGGCTCAAACCCAAGCTTTCAAGGTTGTCGAAAAAGACTCATTCTGTTGGAACTCAAGGCTGAGAGCCTGGAGGAGGATGCGTGATGAATCGCGACTGCATGCGGAAAGGGCGGGCGTGTTCGTTTCCCACAAGGAGGAAGGATCATGGTCAAGTTGCCCGTTAGGATCTCATTGCGGCACCGAGGGAAAGCCTTGGGGCTCGACAGCGAGGCTGAGACGATGACGCTGCTTGACCCAAGAAACGAACCACTGGGGGCGGTGTCGTGGGAAGCCGTCATAGATTTCATGCACGGCTATCTCAAAGAGCCCCAATCCCATCGAGCAGTTCGAGATTACCCACGCAGTCGTCTCGCCGCAAAGGTGCGCTACGTGACACCGGACCGCAAACGCATCGACAGTGTCACCTGCGAGATAGGAGGAGGCGGGGTGTTTATCGAGACCCATCTACCGCCGCAGGTAGGGACGGCCCTTGCGCTGGAACTTGTCCTGCCTGACGATCCGACCGCGCCGATCAACGCACAAGGCAAAGTGACCTGGATCAGGCCTGGCGAGGAGCATTATGTGTTTTTTCCGGGGATGGGGGTCCAGTTCACCGAGATTTCTGAAGAAGGGCGGGCGCGTCTTTTGACCATGGTCAAGGCCCTCGATCATGCGCGCCAGGGGAGTTGAGCCCCTCCTCCCGACGGTGCGCAAAGCCCGAACCGATTCTAACGGAAGAAACGGAAGAAGCGGCTAAAGACACCACTGGAAGCTGTGGTCCGCAGGGTGTTCATAAACCCAACCAGTTTGAGAAGGAAAACTCGGTTGGGGGAATGAGCTTACGGTTTTGAGCCGGAAGAAGTCCGAAAACAAATGTTATGGGGGCACTCCTTGCATCCAAATAGAGACTTTAGGGACCTCTAAGGCAAAATGGTTTCACCGGGTCTATCGGCTTTGTGTGCGGCGTCCTGTATGGGATTTAGAAGGAATATTTTTTAAGGCTGGGCCTTCATAAGCGAGAGTTGCGAAGCTCGACCAGGAGGGGGAGTGTGATCCGTCAGATCACTATGTTAACCTAGAAGGGAAAATTATGTCGAAGATTGTCTCGCGACTACTCGGGATCCAACGCTTTTCGATGAATTCCTTAAATCGCTTCAGATCTCCTTGGATGCGCGAAGACACCACTCCCGATGCATCTCCTACATTTTCGGCGAAACCCTGAGGGTCATACTCTACTTGCAGCATGACCTTTGATCTAGCATCCGAGAGTTGGTGAAATGTCGCGACCCATCCTTTGATGGCGCCGCCTCGACTCGTCCATGCGAGGCGCTGGTCCGCTATCTGCTCTGTGATCTCCGCATCCCACTCTTTGTCCTGGCCAGCGATCTCTGTTTTCCAATGAAGACGTTTGAAATCCAGCTGTTTGACTTCTTTCACACCTTCCATGAACTGGGGAAATTCCTCAAAGTGCGTCCATTGACTGTAGGCGGTATACACAGGCACGTTGACTTCAATGGATTTCTCAATGGTCGACATGCGTTCCTCTACTACGAAATTTTGGGTGAGGCAGTCTGTATAGAGCTATGATTGAAAGCCAGAGTCTGAGTGGCGATGTCGGCCAGATCATGGCCAACCTCGTCTGCGTGCTGCACATACTATCACAACTGCTCCCGTGACTCACGACCCAACTGCGGCGCATCTTGGTTGTAATGTTCGATCCACATCGTCCCAGCCGCTGCTCCTCTCCCAACTTATCGAGGCATGCCTGGTACTTGTTCCGATTGAAGCAGTGGAAGCAGGCCTTTGGTGTGAGGAAGAACATCCGGCCAACACCAGTGTGCTAATTCTGGTGTCTCACCGGAGGGGTTCACCCCAACCGATTGTGCCAATTTTGTGCTCAAGCGCACTCATTCCCGCCAAACTCCGGGGATTCTGCAAAGCTTTGCCCCAGTAGGCCTTTGTGAGTTCCAGTGTGCTGGAGGAAGGTCAAAGGAACGGTTTTCTAACCCCCTGGTCTAGCTAGAAAAAGTGCGTGGAGCGTTGAGCGAGTTACTCTGTCTTTTATCTTGATCCTCTCTCGTCATCTATATAGAATGGCCCACCTTTTCAGGTAGTTAGCTGCACGGATCGAATCCGCACCACCTCGCGTTTCGTCCTTCTAGCTCATGTACTTTGGATGGGTTGAAGCCACGGGCAGGTGTGTGACATACATCGCGGGGTTAGCGGTTTCGTGCAGGGCTAGATGAGCGCATTTGCAGGATG
>VBOM01000358.1 GCA_005877535.1 Nitrospirota bacterium
CGCCACCCAGCACCCATGGTTCTCCTTCGACAATCACGTTCAGCGTCCCAGCCCGTAGTCCCGCCTTCTGCGCAGGGCTCCCCTCATCGATATGGGCCACCAGCAAACCTTTTGCCAAAGGGATCGCAAATAAGTCGATGACATGATCGGGCACGAATTTCCCGGTAATGCCGAACCATGGGCGGACGACACGGCCATGCGCACGCAGTTCATTCACCACAGTCTTGGCGGTATTAATGGGAATCGCAAAGCCGATGTTCTGTCCACCAGTCAAAATCGACATATTGATGCCGATGACCTCGCCTTTCTTGTCAACAAGCGGCCCACCGCTGTTTCCCGGGTTAATGGCAGCACTGGTCTGTATCACTCGCTCGTGGGGAGTGGATTGAGGGTCCGGTGTTGTTCCAAACCCGCTGACAACCCCTGTAGTGAGCGCATAGCCCAATCCGAACGGGTGACCGATGGCCACCACTTCTTGACCGATATCCACACGATCTGAGTTTCCCAGAAGGACTGTGGCGTGATGATTCTTCGAGAGATCTACTCTGAGCAAGGCCAGATCCGTATACGGATCGCTTCCCACCAATGCAGCGGCCAACTGGGTGCCATCATGGAGAACGACCAGGATCTTGGCAGCTTTGTCCACGACATGCGCGTTTGTGAGGATTACGCCTTGGTGATCTAGAATAATTCCGGATCCGATGCTGTTGCCTGCCCCGCTCATCAGGTAGTCACTCGTCAATACCGATTTGATGAATACCGTGGCCGGAGCCACCTTCTTGTAGATTTGAGTGGTGTTCTCCTGATCGACCCCCTTGGCTTGCACGCTGGCATCGAAACCGTTTGAGGCGCAGGCAGCAAAGAAAAAGACGAGGACAAGCCAGCATGGCCTTAGATCGCTGTCCATAATCCTGCTCATCGTTCACCTCTCATTCCAACCTCCTGACAGATATCGAACATCATTGATCAGGCGCCCGGCTCAGGCACTTCCTCTTCACTTAGGGACAGGGGCAAGTTGGATGATCGTTACAACCCCTACCCTGCACATCTAGCTCAAAGTCAGCATACTGATCATGCTCATGGCGAACGTTTTCATGCCTATCTTCCCCCTATTCTTTCTTTCTTGATCACTCCAATCGCCATGTGCCTTGTCCTCTCTGAATGTCTCAGGGAAGACCTGCCTCATGATGCTGAACTCACCTCTCGACTAAGCAAGACATTGGCCTCAAGACAAGACGTGGCATGGAAGGGAATGTTACGAACGATTTCAAGTAGTTAACGCCATAATTGCGAATTTGTATAAACAGAAGGCGCTGGCACCGACAAGACAGGTTGTCTTGGGCTATTAACCGAACAGTATCCTGAATATATTTATAAACAAGACGTTGGCTGAAGATGGACAGGTTGTCCTTAGCAGACAGTGTGCCTCGAGATTTCACAGGCTTATGCCAGGCAGGTCAGCAAAGAGTCTCGCAAGGTCGGCGTCCTTCTGAAACATGAGACGCGCCTAGCTCAAACCTTACTTCCTTGGGCTTGTTCACGTTGGGAACCATGAGAAAACCGGATGGTGATTCGGCGGGGAAAACCTGAGAGTGTTATTATCAAGTGGACTCAATTCACAACATGCAGTATCAACTCACTGTGGCTCAGGCTACCACTAACTAAAAGGGCATTCCGTTAGCTCCTCCACATCAGGGCTCTCTATCACCCTACGTCGCACAAGACCCGTCACTTAAGGTCGGCTTCCCCACCCTGTTGTCTTGCTGCCAGCCAGTCCAGAACTGAGTGGAGTTTCTTGGGGTGAGGTATCCAGGCATCTTCACCGACCGCGCCACGCCGCCCGCCGATTCGAATCGCAAGTCCTCGGCCATGCACTACGGAGAATGCGTCGAAATCCGTACGATCATCACCAAAATAGACCGGCACTCGATGACGTGCCCACGGTCGCCGAAGCAGGATCGACACCGCTGTGCCCTTGTTCCCTGCTCTGGAGGACCTGGCTTCCAGCACACGATTCCCTCGCAGAAGACTGACGGACCCCTGCGCGATCCATGGGGCAAGCATCCGCCGGGCACGCCGCCTCAACCGAGAGCGCTGCTTCGGCTTCACCAACCGGTCGTGCAGCGCGACAGTCATGCCCTTGTCCTCGACAAAGGCGCCCTCGATTCCCTGCGCCGCGATTCGCAACGCCTGAAGCCATCGGCGAACCATCGTTCTATGCGGCGGTCTGGTCAACCATGTCACGTCCCCGCCTGCTTCGAGGCAGGATAATCCATGATGTCCTACGTAACACACCTTCTGCAGCCCGACTCGCCGTCGAAGATCTTTCGGGGCTCGCCCGCTTATGATTACGACCGGAAGCAGGCAGACAAGTTTCCGCAGCGTCTTTCTCACCGGTCGGCTCAGCCTGGCCCGATTCGGGCTCGACACGATGGGCGTCAACGTCCCATCGAAATCCAGAAATAGGACCAGACGACTCGTCGGGATCGCCGCAAGTCTGGCACGGAGCGACACCATGGGTTCACCGGGTTCATCCCGGCACGCTCTGTAAGTGATCGACTTCAATATCAACATCGCGCAAACAACTTTCTGCCCAGTGATAGATATCGTGCGTGCTGAGATGAAGACGCATCTGCCGCATCCGCTCTCGTCGTTCGTCCTCAGGCATCTCCAGCGCCCGCTTGATCGAATCGGCCATTCCTTCATGGTCGTACGGATTGACAACCAGCGCCCCGCTTAGCTCTTCCGCTGCTCCGGCCAGGTGACTCACCACAAGTACACCGGTCTCATCGACCTGCGAAGCCACATACTCCTTGGCCACGAGGTTCATCCCGTCGTACACCGAACTGACAAGTGTCAGGTCAGCCATCCTGTAGTAGGTCACGAGTGTGGAGGGGGTCACGCGTCCTTCAATATACTCGATCGGCTTCCATCCCTTGTTTTTTCCTTCCTGCGGCACCTCAAACTGCTCATTGATTTCCGTCACGGTCTTTCCGATGAGATCCCGATATTGGCGGTAGGCTTCAACATTGTTCCGAGTCGGGATGGCCACCTGAAGGAAGGTGAACTTCCCGCGATACTCAGGGTATCGATCAAAAAAATCCTTCAGTGCCCACAGACGTTTCATCAGACCCTTCGTGTAATCCAGACGATCAACACCGAGTCCGATTCGGAGCCCGCGAGAAACACCCAGACGCCGCCTGGTGCGAGCCATAAGGTCTTCGACCTCCATCGACTTTGCGAGATCGGAAAACTGGCTGAAGTGCAC
>VBOM01000359.1 GCA_005877535.1 Nitrospirota bacterium
ATGTGTCCTCAGGGTTGCTGGATCGGATCCGTAAGCCGTGAAGCGGAAGGGCTGCAGGATGATCAGGCCACCAAACGCTCTGGACCTGCTTTGACCGGAGGAGCTCCATCTCAGCCTACGTCGGTACGGCAAGTTCTCGCTTGCAACTGCGAGATTTTGCAATGAACCGTCATGAATAATATGGGCTAGCGGTCCAATCGATAGCTCATCGGAATCTTGATCGTCATGCGCGGCTGTCCTAGTGGACGAGGTAAATGGAACGGGGCTGCCTGCCGCAAGGTTTCAATTGCAGCCTTGTCGAGACCTGGGTGCCCAGAACTCTGCAATACTTCCTCCTCGCCGATGCTCCCGTCTTCGTTGATCACAGCTTTCACCACTACTTTCCCCTCGGCTCGATCCACCCGAGCTGAGGCTGGGTAGCGTTTCAATTCTTCCACTCGACGTAATATCGTTTCAGAGAGCCATCCGTAGTCGAGCTTAGTCGGCATATTCGTTGGTACTGGGGAGATAGCAGCCATCTGTGCTGGTGTCGGAACTTGGTCAGATTGTGCGGTCTGCCCGAGGAATGAGGACGGTGCGCTGGAGGCTGCCGTCTGGGCACCAGATTCCGAAGAGACTCCCATCGGTGCTTCGGCTGGTTTCTCAATGGATCTGGCCTCGGCGACCATCGGTGCCACAATCTCATGTTTGATGGGGTCGGTCGGTTGTGTTGTGTGAACCGCTGATTGTGAGGGAGTCGTTGGTTGCAGTGAGGTTGGTGCGGGAGGCTCAGCGCCCACAATGGTAACAGTCCGTTCAGAAATCGCCGGAGTCGCCTGTTGCGCAAGCGGCCGGGGCGACGGGAGCGTCTGTGCCTGCGTAGTCTGCTGCGCGGGAGGAGAGGGAGCCGAGGTCGTCGATGGAACTGATCGGGCCGGAGCCTGGTTCGGGGGTAATGCCGTTGGTTGTTGAACTGGTTGTGTCGGCGATACCATGGCAACGTTCCACTTGAACGGTTCGTCCTGCGGCGCGAGTTGGATTTGTTTCACAAGCAGAATCGCTGCGAAAGCCACTGTGCCGTGCAAGAGGATGGAGACGAGCCAGCCCTGGACGTGAGCTTCTTTATGGCCTCCGGAACTGTGTGGTCCAGCAGCGATCACAGTCGAATGACCTCCAGACTGACTTGTTGAAATCCCATTCCCCGCACTTCATCTACTACGGACACGAATCGTTCGAGCAAGGTGACTTTATCCGCCCGAACGACGACCGCCGATTCTCGAGGCTCCGCAGTCAGCGCACCCTGGAGCCCTCCTTCGGGAACTGCGCGGTCGTTGAGAAAGAGCGCGCCGTTGGAAGTCAGGGTGATCACGATAGGCGCATCTTTGCGATCGCCGACTTCCTTTGCTTTTGCCAAATTAACCGGAATCTGTCCGCTGCTGATAAAGGTGGCGGTGGTCAAGACGATGACCAATAGTACCAGCATGACGTCCACGAGAGGGATGACGTTGATCTGATCAATGTCTCGCTGCATGGTGTTCCTTATGTAGGGCGAGAATCTCGGCCACTTTCCGCCGGAGCACGTTGTTCATGACGACGCAAGGAATAGCCACCAACAGTCCGACTGCCGTGGCTTTCAGCGCTAGGCTGAGCCCGATCATGATGGCATTGACGGCCATGGTGCCGGAGGTGCCCATCGTATGGAATGTGAGCATGATACCAAACACGGTACCCAGCAAGCCAATATACGGGGCATTCGCGGCCACCGTGCCAATGATGACCAGGCGTTTGGTCAGAGCCATTTCCAATCCTAGGCTGTTGGGGTACTGGGCGAGATCGACACGGCGGTAAAAGAGCCACCGCTCCACCGCGACGGCCACTGTCCAGACGCTGAGCGCCAGCAGGAGGCCGATGATTCCGTAATCGACCAGGTTTTGTAACGCATTCATAGGTGTGGTCTCATTTTCTCTCAGTGATTCACGGTTCGGTTGGGCTAGCCCGCATTATTCATGGGGTTCGTCGAGAAATCGCATAGAAGCCAAGCCAGAGGCGTGTGGTACGAGGCGAGAGGGAAACCATTCCCTCTGGTCACCTCTCGCTCCGTGCCTCTCGCCCGAGCATTGGGCCAGGAGCCTTCAGAATCATGCGGCCTCGGGGCCGTCGTGAGGGTCTATCAATGCCAGATCGTGAAAAAGCCTGTCAATGCTCCCATGCGATCGGTTAAACCGACTGCGACACCTATCCGGTGGAATCCTCTCGTCGAAAGAGCACGGTATGGGTAGCCAACACACGGAGTTCCACCGTAGTGCCCGCCTGATAGACGCTTGTGGAACCTTGACTGCTATGGACGATTTGACCGGAGGGGAGACTGACCGTGTACAGATTCTCCGAGCCATGGAACTGGCGAGAGATGACGCGCGAGCTGGCGCCTTCCTTGGGGACGAGGTGAATGTCGTCCGGTCGAATCATGACGACCACGGCGGTGCCGTCCTTGCACTCGATCGTGTCGGGAAACTCTCCCAGTTCGGTGTGGACCATACCCTGGGACACGGTTCCGGGAATGAAGTCCGCTTGACCGACAAAGTCGGCCACGAAGGGTGTGGCCGGCATGTGGTACATCATCTCAGGCGTATCGAATTGCTCCAAGCGGCCATGGTTGAGGACCGCGATCCGATCGGCCATGGCAAAGGCCTCGTCATGATCGTGCGTGACGAGCACGGTCGTCGTCCTTGTCCGGCGCAACAGGTCGTGCAACTCTTGGCGCATGCGTCCAGCCATGTCAGGGTCCAAATTACTGAATGGCTCGAAGGCGATGTTGTCCTGAACGCGCAAGTGGGGAAACAGCGCATACTCTTGAAAGACCATCCCGACGCGCCGATTCTCTGTAGGGATCATCGTATCTGGCGACGACACGAGTTGGCCCGATAAAAAAAGTTGGCCGGAGCAAACCGGTTCAAATCCGGCAATCGCCCGCAGAATTGTCGTCTTCCCACTTCCTGAAGGGCCAAGTAGGCAGAGAATTTCCCCTTCTCGTGCCGCGAACGAAATTCCCTGAACCGCGGGCCGCCCGGTTTCGTAGGCGCAGGAAACATAGCGCAGTTCCAAGACTGAGGAGGTCGGTGTAAAGAGGTTGCCCTGGAATGTGGTCTCCTGGGAGGGAGTTGGTGTGGTGGAATGGTCTAATGCCACTGAATCACAATCCTTCCTCTAGCAGCAGCTGAAAAGCCGCTTGTCTCACCCGCCCAACCCTGGCGCGCCGAGACGCGCCTTTTCCCATGCGTCGTTCTCGCATCGTCCAGATCTCCAACGGGGACCCAGCCGCCTCACTAACCCGGCGGCGCGCACAGACTTGGTGTTCCTTATTCGTCGCACCGTGCACCCCAGAGGGTGCGCCTCCGGCCCTTCATTCGCTGAGGCCTTGCTGGACGACATTGTTTGAGCATCCTGGGCGTTGTCCTCCTGTTGTGCCGCCGACTGAGCTCGTCGCAGTCACAGGTGCGTACCATCGAAGTTTCGCCACCTGCCATAAGTTTTTCAGCATCCAGCTAGGCTGCGCGCCAGTCTTTCGAGACTAACAAGGCCAGTGCCGGGAGACTCAGTAAGACAATAAGGAGCGCGGATGGGGCGGCGAGCTGATAATACTCCTCGCTCGCCTCCATCCAGACACGAATGGCCAGGGTGTCGAATCCCACCGGTCGCAACAAGAGAGTCGCAGGTAATTCCTTCATTGTCTGAAGGAACATCAAGACCCAGGCCACGACAAATCCGTTCCGAACGAGTGGCAGCGTCACCCTTCGCCAGGTGTCACGCATTCCAAGGCCAAGCGTGCGCGCGACCTCCTCCAGATTTGGCGACATATGCTGGAGCGCCGGCTCCAGCGACTGGAGCCCGGCCGGAAGAAAATGGATCACGTAGGCCACGATGAGGATCAGCACCGAGCCATAGAAAACAGGGGCCAGTTTGGTAAAGAGGACGAGGACGGCCAGTGCCGCCACCGGTCCTGGAAGGACATAGCCGGCGTAGGCAGCTTGCAAGCAGCCCAAGTTCAAAATGGTCGGGCGGCGACTGGCGAGATAGGCAAGCGGCAAGCCGATCAACACACCGCCCGTGGCGGCGCTGGCTGCCAGGATGCCGCTGTTCCAAACAAACCCGAAGAACCGGCTGTCGAGCGTCGCCTGCGCCTCGGGCGACAGGCTCCATTGAATCAATAGCGAGGCTGGGAGCGCGAAGGCCGAGCCGACGATCAGTCCGAGATACCCGGTGACGGCGACAGTGCCGAGCCAGCCATATTGGCGCCGTTGCGGAGCCCGGTAGCGGCCGGTGGTCTGATAAAACCTGCTCCGTTGTCGGAACCACCGTTCAGAGATCAGGAAAATCAGTGCGAGCCCGACCAGCAGGAGGCTCAAGATGCTCGCCGCGGTATTGTCGGACCGTCCGGTCATCTGCTGGAACACGGCATAGGTGAGCGTCTGGTAGCGAAGCAATGAAACCGCACCGAAGTCCGACACGACGTACAAGATGACGAGTGCAACCCCGGCGGCAATTGAGGGGCGCATCAGCGGCAGCGTCACGCGCCAGAGGGTGGAGAGACGGGAGACGCCACTGGCCCGGGCCACCTCTTCGAACGATACGTTCATACTGAGGAGGGCACTGCGGCTTAGGAGATAGACAAAGGGAAATGTATCCAATGCCATGACGAGCGTCGCGCCCCAATAGCTATGGGGAGAAAAGATTGCTGGCGGCCAGCGAGATGGTGTTGAACAGCAACTCAGGAATGCGGGTCGCCCACAAGCGGCTCCAGACGACCGGATCGGCCGAAAGGGCTTGTGCAGTGACATAGCCGAGCGGGAGCAGGATGATTCCCGCACTGGCCAAGGCGATGAGTTGCAGTGGCGAAGCAAGTTGTTGGCGAATCGTGCTCACGGTGGGTTCCTTCGAGTTAGCGGAGACCCACTTGTTCGATCAGCGTGAGGGTCGGTTCGCGCAGTTCGGCCAGCTTGGAGAGGGGGACCAGGGCCGCGCGGAAACTCTTCCGTTCTACAAGGGCCGGGTCCGCCTTCACATCCTGGTGGAGGGGATATTCCTTGTCGAGATCCGCAAATAACTTCTGCCCCGCTTGAGCGACTAAAAATTCTACGAGCAACTTGGCGCTGTCGAGGTGCTTGGTCGACTTGACGACGCCGACGCCGGCAACGTTCATGATTGCTCCCATGCCGCCCTCTTGCTGGTCCGGCATCAAGACCGCGATCGGCGCGTCGGGCTGCGTGACCAGGTACCGATAGACATA
>VBOM01000360.1 GCA_005877535.1 Nitrospirota bacterium
CCCAAAGGCAGGACACATCCCACAGTGGGAACGACCGGACCTGGTTAACCAGGAACTCATCACCTTTATTCGCCCCTAACAGGATGCGGAAAAAGTCCGCCAGCTTCGTTCTCGCATCGTTCAGACCCTCAACGTACCCCAGAGGGTACGCTTCGGCCCTTCACTCGCTGCGGCCTTGCTGGACGGCCTTTTTGAGCATCCTGCGAGATGTTATTCTGCTGTGCCGCACGGGCGAACCATCGAAGTTCTCGCGTACCAAAATAGTTTTTTAGCACCCCGTTAACAACGCAAGCACAAGCCATAGTATTCTTGATAGAATGAGCACTTCACTTCACCAAGGAGGGCATTATGAGGGCAGCACATCGAATGATCATTGGGGCCACACTCTGCATGGCGCTCGGGTTAGCCGGATGCGCAAGCACCGGGAGCTCCACCGGCGCCAACTTTTCTTACAAGAACATCACCGTCGCAGACGGCAGTACCATGGCTGGTGAAGGCCATACGGTCCTCTTCAAGGGAAGCCCCCTGTCCCTTTCGGGAACCGGCATTAAAGTCGGCGACCCCCTCCGGGAGGCGAATCTGACACAGGGGGACCTGTCGTTGATCACCATCACCGACACAAAGGGCAAGGGTAAGGTTCGGATCATCAGCGTCGTGCCGTCTCTCGACACCCCAGTGTGCGAACAGCAGACCCACTATCTGAGCGAGAAGAATAAGGGCCTCGACAACATGGTCGAATTGGTAACCGTGAGCATCGACACCCCCTTTGCACAAAAACGCTTCGCGGGAGAAGCCCATATCGCCAACGTCACCTTCCTCTCGGACTATCGGGGCGCCGAATTCGGGAAGACCTACGGACTCTTCCTCGAAGGGCCCCACATCCTGGCACGAACCGTCATGGTCGTCGACGCCCACGACACCGTGCGGTATCTGCAAGTCACTCCCGAACTGACCCAACTGCCGGACTTGGATGAGGCCTTCGCAGTGGCCAAGTCATTGATTAACGCAAGCTAGTCCGAAGAATGGCTGAGGTCGAGGTTGAGGTCAAAACCAAGATGTTCGAGGCTCCGCATTCGAGGTTTTAGTCACTCCGCGAAGCGGTCCTGTATCTCTCAGGGTTCCGCCAACGCACCCTGTATGGAGCTGAATATCGCCTGAAAAAGACGATCACCATTGAAGATCTCGCCTTTCGCGCCAACCACATCATCAAGAACGAAATTGAGATCGTGCAAAACCAAATGGCGCGCAACCGCATCGATCTGATCTTCGGAGAGGCCCGCTTCATCGATCCTCACAGGCTCCTCATTCAACGGGCCGGCACATCAACTGAACATCAAGCGCATGTGATCGTCATCGCCGTCGGGACTGAACCAGCTCGGCCGGCCGAGATTCCCTTCGACGACGTCACGATCATTGATACCGACGGCTTCCTCACGCTCAAACACCTTCCGACCTCAATGGTCATTGTCGGCGGTGGCGTGATCGGCACAGAGTACGCGTCGATCTTAGCCACGATGGGCGTGCCGGTCATTCTCATCGACAAGCGTCCGCGCTTGTTGGAATTTGTCGACGCCCAGATCATCGGCGCCCTGCAACAGCAGATGACAGACATCGGCGTCACGCTCTACCATGAAGAAGAGGTGGTCGCGATCCGGAAGGAGGCTGATGGACAGGTCACGGTCTCGCTGAAGCACCGGCCACCGATCACCACCACGACGCTCATGTATGCTATCGGCCGCATCGGCGCAACCAAGGACTTGAACCTGGAGGCCATCGGCATCACGCCGGATGCGCGAGGCCGCGTGATCGTGAACGATCATTTTCAAACATCAGTTCCCCATATCTACGCCGCCGGCGACGTCATCGGCTTTCCCGCCTTGGCCTCCACATCCATGCAGCAAGGGCGCCATGCCGCCTGCCATGCCTTTGGCCATCCCGACCACACAGACACGGATCTCCTGCCCTACGGCATCTATTCCATTCCGGAAATCTCCATGGTGGGGCGGAATGAGGAAGATCTGGCCAAGGCAGGGATTCCCTTTGCGGTCGGCATTGCACACTATCGGGAAATCGCCCGCGGGCAGCTCATCGGCGACGATACCGGTACGGTGAAGCTGCTGTTTCATCGCCACACCCACGCGCTCCTGGGCGTCCATGCCATCGGAGAAGGGGCCACGGAGCTCATTCACATAGGCCAAGCTGTCATGGCTTACCGGGGAAAGATCGATTACTTCATCGACACGGTCTTCAACTACCCGACCCTGGCGGAATGTTATAAAGTCGCCGCGCTCGACGGCATCAATCGTTTACCGAGACCCTGGCCCCAGCCGACGCAAGGTAAAGCGTGAAGCGTTCCTCGTGAAACGTGAAGCGCAACCTACATTGATTTCCTCTTTATTTCTTTCGAGCGAGATACGAGATACGCTTCACGAACGATGTTCTGTATAGAAAGAGCTCACATGTCATTTACAAATCACTTAAGACAACTTGCCAAACCCATCTGGGATGCCCAACTGACCCATCCGTTCGTCGTGGCGTTGGGCAACGGGACCTTGCCGGAACGCAAATTCAAGTATTACATCCTGCAAGACGCAAGGTTTCTCGGCGACCTCGCCCGTGTGTTTTCTGCCGGAGCGCTGAGAGCGCCGGATTCAGAATCGGCCCTGCGTCTGACGAAGCTCGCCGAAGAAACCATTGTCGTGGAACGCAGCCTCCACGAAGGGTACGGGTCCCGGTGGAGGATGAGCGCTGAACAGATGTCGTCCGTGCCGATGGCGCCGACGAACTACGCCTACACCAGACACATGCTCACCGTCGCCCATACAGGCTCGGCGGTAGAGATCACCGTCGTCGCCCTTCCCTGCGCCTGGATCTACTGCGTCGTCGGACAGCATCTCTTGAAACATGGGCCGCCGAAGAAG